>DASTDN010000561.1:0-2083 GCA_035710365.1 Streptomyces sp.
CCCGCGACCGGCTGCCCGACGCCATCAGCCACGTCGTCGAGGCGCACCGCGCCCACCACCCCGACGCCGACCTCGAACCCCTGCGCCGCGCCTACGTCCTGGCCGAGTCCTCGCACCGCGGCCAGATGCGCAAGAGCGGCGAGCCCTACATCACGCACCCCCTCGCCGTCACCCTGATCCTCGCCGAACTCGGCGCCGAGACCACGACGTTGACGGCCTCCCTGCTCCACGACACCGTCGAGGACACCGACGTGACGCTCGGTCAGGTCGGCGAGGAGTTCGGCGAGGAGGTCCGCTACCTCGTCGACGGCGTCACCAAACTGGAGAAGGTCGACTACGGCGCCGCCGCCGAACCCGAGACCTTCCGCAAGATGCTCGTCGCCACCGGCAACGACGTCCGCGTGATGTCGATCAAACTCGCCGACCGGCTGCACAACATGCGCACCCTCGGCGTGATGCGCCCAGAGAAACAGGCCCGCATCGCCAACGTCACCCGCGACGTCCTCATCCCCCTCGCCGAACGGCTCGGCGTCCAGGCCCTCAAGACCGAACTGGAGGACCTCGCCTTCGCCATCCTCCACCCCGACGACTACCGGCACACCCGCGAACTCATCGCCGCGAACGCCTCCCGCGCCGACGACCCCCTCGCCGCGGCCGCCGACACGGTGCGCGCCGTACTGCGCGAGGCCGGCATCCCCGCCGAAGTCCTCATCCGGCCCCGGCACTTCCTGTCCGTGCACCGCGTCGCCCGCAAACGCGGCCGGCTGCGCGGCGCGGACTTCGGCCGCCTGCTGGTGCTGGTCCACGAGGACGCCGACTGCTACGCCGTCCTCGGCGAACTCCACACCTGTCTCGAACCCGTCGTCTCCGAATTCAAGGACTTCATCGCCGTACCCAAGTTCAACCTCTACCAGTCGCTGCACACCGCCGTCGCCGCGGAGGACGGGCAGGTCGTCGAAGTCCTCGTCCGCACCCACCAGATGCACCGCGTCGCCGAGGCCGGAGTCGTCGCGCTCGGCAACCCGTACGCCCCGCCGCCGAGCGAGGAACACGACGACCGGACACGGGCCGACGGCGAGCGCGCCGACCCCACCCGGCCCGGCTGGCTCTCCCGCCTCCTCGACTGGCAGCGCGGCGCGCCCGACCCCGACACCTTCTGGTCCACCCTGCGCGCGGACCTCGCCCAGGACCGCGAGGTCACCGTCTTCCGCCCCGACGGCGGCACCCTCGGCCTGCCCGAGGGCGCGACCTGCGTGGACGCGGCCTACGCGCAGTACGGTGAGGACGCCCACGCCTGCATCGGCGCCCGCGTCAACGGCCGCCTCACCACCCTGAGCACCGTCCTCGCCGACGGCGACACCGTGCAGCTCCTCATGGGACAGGACCCGGCCTCCGAGCCGTCCAGGGAATGGCTGGAGCACGCCCACACCCCCACCGCCCGCATCGCCATCCAGCGCTGGCTCACCGCCCACCCCACCGCCGGCGCCACCGAGACCGAGCCGGAGAGGACGCCCGCCGCGCCCCGGCCCGCGCCCGACACCGCCGCGGAACGCACCGCCGGGCCCGCCGCGAGCGCCGTCGCCGACCTGCCCGGCGCGAGAGTCCGGCTCGCCGGCTGCTGCACCCCCGTACCGCCCGACGAGGTCACCGGCTTCGCCGTGCGCGGGAGAGCGGTGACCGTGCACCGCGCCGAGTGCGCCGCCGCGACCCGTATGAGGGACGCCGGACGCGCCGAGGTCGGCGTCCGCTGGGGCGACACGGCCGACTGCCGGGTCACCCTGCTCGCCGAGTCCTTCGTACGGCCCCACCTGCTCGCCGACCTCACCGAGGCCATGGCCGTCGAGGGCGCCGAGATCGTGTCCGCGACCGTCGAGCCGCCCGCCCAGCAGCGCGTGCTGCACACCTACACCGTGCAGCTCCCTGACGCGGCCCGGCTGCCCACCCTGATGCGCGCCATGCGCAACGTCCCCGGCGTCTACGACGTCACCCGCGCCCGGCCCCGGACGACGGGCGGCTGACCCGCCGCACGGACGCCGCAGGCGCCCCCCGGTACCCGATTCGAGTGGGGCGGTCGCGCGCCGCC
>DASTDN010000562.1:0-5074 GCA_035710365.1 Streptomyces sp.
ACCACCAGCAGCCTGCCGTGCCCGGCGGGCGCGAGCGGCAGCAGCCCGCCCTCGTTGACCAGCAGCGTCGTCGTCCGCTCGGCCATCCGGTCGGCGGCGACGAGGTGCGGGCGGATGCCCACCGCGCGGTCCACTCCGGCCCGGCTGACGTACGCGTCCCCGAACAGGCCGAGCTTCGCCTTCAGCCGCAGCACGCGCAGGATCGACTCGTCGAGCCGCTCCTCGGTCAGCTCACCGGTCCGCACGGCGTCCAGCACCGCGTTCCACGCGATGTCCAGGTTCGGCGGGTTGAGGAGCTGGTCGACGCCCGCCTTGAGGGCCAGCACCGGCACCCGGTCGTCGCCGTACTTCGTCCGCACGCCCTGCATGCCGAGCGAGTCGGTGACCACGACGCCGTCGTAGCCCAGTTCCTCGCGGAGGATGCCGGTGAGGATCGGGCGGGACAGCGTGGCGGGGTCACCGGAGTCGTCCAGCGCCGGGACCATGATGTGCGCGGTCATGATCGAGTCGATGCCGGCCTCGATGGCCGCGCGGAACGGCGCCGCGTCCAGCGTGTCCCACTGCTCGCGGGTGTGCGTGATGACGGGGAAGCCGTAGTGGCTGTCGGTCGCCGTGTCGCCGTGCCCGGGGAAGTGCTTGGCGGTGGCGGAGACACCGGACCGCTGGAACCCGGTGACCTGGGCGGCCACCAGACGGGCCACGGCCTCGGGGTCGGAGCCGAAGGACCGTACGCCGATGACGGGGTTGGCCGGGTTGACGTTCACGTCGGCGACCGGGGCGTAGTCCTGGCGGATGCCCATGGCGTGCAGCTCGCGGCCCGCGATGCGGCCGAAGGTGCGCGCGTCGGGCACCGAGCCGCCCGCGCCCATGGCCATCGCACCCGGCAGCAGCGTCGCGGGCTTGCCCACGCGGGCGACCGCGCCGTGCTCCTGGTCGGTGGAGATCAGCACGGGCAGGCCGCGCGGCAGTCCCAGCGACGCCTTCTGGATGCCGTTCGACAGCGCGGCGATCTGGTGCGGATCACGGGTGTTGTGCGCCCAGGCGAAGTAGATGATGCCGCCGACCCGGTACTTGGCGAGCAGTTCGGCCGCGGTGCGGACGCCGATCTCCGAGAGGTTGGCGTCGATGTCGGCCTGGTCGGGGTCGGTGGCGGAGTGGCCGTAGACCCGCATCACGAAGAGCTGGCCGACCTTCTCCTCCAGCGTCATGCGGGAGACGAGGCCGCGGAGCTTGCGGTCGTCGGGCACCGCGGCCTGCGCGGCGCCGCCGACGGCGAGGGCGGCGGTGACGCCCGCGGTGGCCGCCAGAACGTTACGTCTGGAGGGTCGTGCGGTACTTCCTGAGCTGTCCGTGGTGCTGTGGCGCACGTGCGCTCCTTCCGGAGGTGATCCGCCGGGGATCCTGAAGGAAACTTCCGAGGAGTCACGAATATCCGGGAAGTTTCTGCCAGTCAAGGGATCGCACAGCAGCGGGAAGCGGACCTCGCGGCCGGAAAGGGGCCGGGCGGACAGAGCGGACGCGGGCGGCCGGGCGGGACCTACGCCGACTCGGTGAGGAGCCGGGCCAGGTGCTCGCGGCCCGCCCGCAGCAGGCCCTCCAGCGGGGCTGCCGCCTCGTACCAGCGCTTTTCGTACTCCCAGCACAGCCAGCCGTCCCAGCCGTGCCGCGACAGCACCTCCACGCACTCGGCCAGCGGCAGCACGCCCGCGCCCAGCGGCAGCGGCGTGGTGTCCTCGGCGGAGGCGATGTCCTTGACCTGGACGTAGCCGAGGTGCGGGGCGAGGGCGGCGTACGTGTCGGTGGGCTGCTCGCCGCCCAGCCAGGTGTGCATCACGTCCCACAATGCGCCGGCCTGCCGGTGCCCGACGAGGCCGAGGACGCGCATCGCGTCGGCGCCCGTGCGGTGCGAGTCGTGGGTCTCCAGCAGGATGCGCACGTCCCGGTCGGTGGCGTGCTCGGCGGCCGTGCCGAGGCGCCGGGCCGCGATCGCGTCGGCCTCCCGGGGGGAAGCGTCGCCACCGCCGGGAAAGACCCGGACGTACGGGGCGCCCAGGTCGCCGGCCAGGTCGACGAGGGCGCGCAGACCGGCGAGGACCGGCTCGTCGTCGCCCGGCGCGGCCACCTCCGGGTAGCCCGCCAGACCCAGGACCTCCACGCCCGCCGCGGCGAACTCGGAGGCGACGGCGGCCCGTTCCGACGCGGAGAGGCCCAGGTGGACGGGCTCGTCGGGATGGGCGCGCAGTTCCACGCCGTGGTAGCCGTTTTCCGTGGCCAGCCGCAGCACGTCGGACAGCGGCAGGCCGGGGACGCCGAGGGTGGAGAACGCCAGCTTCATGTCCACGGACCCTACCCGGGACGGCCGCAGGTATCCCCGCTCCGTCCGCCGGGAGTGGCGCGCGGGTCCGGCCGCCCACGGCCAGCAGGTTGCCGCCTCAGCCCCAGGGTTCCGCCGAGGAGTCCCGCACCTTCAGCTCCCCGCGCACCGTCGCGGCGTTCCCCGCGGGGGCCTCCTCGCGGCCCATGGCGATACGGCCCGCGCGGGCGCCCGCCTCGGCCAGCGGCAGCCGGACCGTCGTCAGGGAGGGCACCGCGTCGACGCCGAACGGCAGGTCGTCGAAGCCGGCCACCGACACGTCGTCCGGGATGCGCAGCCCCGACTCGCGCAGCGCCGCGCACGCGCCCAGCGCGACCGAGTCGTTCGCCCCGACCACGGCCGTCAACGACGGCTCGCGGCGCAGCAGTTCGAGGGCCGCCTCGTAGCCGGACGACCGGTCGAAGCCGCCGTGCACGGTCAGGCGCGGGTCGTCCCCGACGCCGTGCGCGGCGAGCGCGGCCCGGTGCCCCTCCAGCCGGTGACGCGTCGTCGTGTGCTCCGGCGGGCCCGCGACATAGCCGATCCGCCGGTGCCCGAGGCCGAGGAGATGCCCGGTCAGTTCCCGCCCGCCGCCGCGGTTGTCGAAGGTCAGGGCGACGGCCGGGGTGTCCGGCACGGGCGGTCTGCCGCACAGCACGACCCGTGTCCCGGCGTCCGCCAGTTTCCGCAGCTTCGCCGCCACGGCCGCCTGGTGCGCCGCGCTCTCCAGGGTCCCGCCGGTCAGCACCACGGCCGCGGCGCGCTGCCGCTGGAGCAGGGTGAGATAGGTGAGTTCGCGCTCGGGGGAGCCGCCCGTGTTGCAGACGACCGCGAGGCGCTCGCCGCCGGCCCGCCCGCCGGGGCCGCAGATCTCGGCCTGGATGGCGCTCGCCATGATCCCGAAGAACGGGTCGGCGATGTCGTGGACAAGGATGCCGACCAGGTCGGAGGTGGCGGCGGCCAGCGCGCTCGCGGGGCCGTTCAGGACGTAGTCCAGCTCGTCGACGGCCTTCAGCACGCGCTCCCGGGTGGCGGCCGCCACCGGGTAGTTGCCGTTGAGCACGCGCGACACCGTCGCGGGGGAGACCTTCGCGCGGGCCGCCACGTCCGCCAGGGTCACCGTCATGTCCTCGTCCTCCGCCTCGCGCGTCGCGGCGGCGCCGCGGGCTTGTCCGGCCGCCGTCCAGAGGCTAGCTTCTCTACCCGTAGAAAGCGCTTGCTGGGGTGGTGGCCGGGAAACCGGCCCGTTCCCCCGCGGGTGACGGACGGCTTCCGGTGGTACGGGTGGCCGAGAGGCCGTGCGGTGCGTACGGCGCGCGCGGGGACGCGCGGGGCGGCAGCGGGGAGGGACACGACGTGGCACGCAGGACGGTACGCATCGCCATGAACGGCGTGACCGGGCGCATGGGTCACCGCCAGCACCTGGTCCGCTCCCTCCTGGCGATCCGGGAACAGGGCGGCCTCGACCTCGGAGACGGCACCCTGCTGTGGCCGGAACCGGTCCTGGTCGGCCGCCGCGAGCCCGCGCTCCGGGCACTGGCCGCGCGGTACGGCCTCGACCACGTCTCGACCGACCTGGACGCGGTCCTCGCCGACGAGACGGTCGACGTCTACTTCGACGCGCAGGCCACCTCAGCCCGCGAGGAAGCCCTCCGCAAGGCCCTCGCGGCGGGCAAGCACGTCTACACCGAGAAACCCACGGCCACCGGCCTCGACGGCGCCCTCGCGCTCGCCCGCCTCGCGCGCGACGCGGGCGTCCGGCACGGCGTCGTCCAGGACAAGCTGTTCCTCCCCGGCCTGCTCAAGCTGAAGCGGCTCCTCGACGGCGGCTTCTTCGGCCGCGTCCTGTCCGTGCGCGGGGAGTTCGGCTACTGGGTCTTCGAGGGCGACTGGCAGGAGGCCCAGCGCCCCTCGTGGAACTACCGCGCGGAGGACGGCGGCGGCATCGTCGCCGACATGTTCCCGCACTGGGAGTACGTCCTGCACGAACTGTTCGGCCGCGTCACGTCCGTCCAGGCCCTCGCCACCACCCACATCCCCCGGCGCCGGGACGAGCACGGCAGACCCTACGAGGCCACCGCCGACGACGCCGCGTACGGCGTCCTCGAACTCGACGGCGGCGCCGTCGCCCAGATCAACTCCTCCTGGGCGGTCCGCGTGCACCGCGACGAACTCGTCGAGTTCCAGGTCGACGGCACCGAGGGCTCCGCCGTCGCGGGCCTGCGCACCTGCCGCGCCCAGCACCGCTCGGCGACCCCCAGACCCGTCTGGGACCCGGACGTCCCCGCCACCGACGCCTTCCGCGCCCAGTGGCAGGAGGTCCCCGACAACCAGGACTTCGACAACGGCTTCAAGGCCCAGTGGGAACTGTTCCTCCGGCACGTCTACGCCGACGCCCCCTACCGCTTCGACCTGCTCGCCGGCGCCCGCGGCGTCCAGCTCGCCCAACTCGCCCTGCGCTCCTCCGCCGAGGGCCGCCGCATCGCCGTACCGGAGATCCGGCTGTGACTCTCCGACTGCCCGGCGCCGACGGGACCCTGCGCGCCTACGAACCCCGCACCGCGCCCCCGGCCCTCCCCCCGGCGGGCGGCTTCACCTCCCGCACGGTCTTCGCGGCGGCCCACGTGGTCGCCGACCCCCGCGCGGACGTCCCGCCCGGCGCGCCCGCCGCCGTCGACTGGGACGCCACCCTCGCCTTCCGCCGCCACCTGTGGTCCCACG
>DASTDN010000563.1:0-14861 GCA_035710365.1 Streptomyces sp.
GCCGTCCAGGCCGGAACGGCTCAGGTCCAGGTGGCTCAGGCCGAGGTGGTCCAGGCCGCCGGGACGGGTCCGGCTGAGGCGGCGGTGGCGCGTGCGGCGTGGGGGCACGGGGTGCAGGAGGCTCCCGGGTCCCACGATGCGTCGCCCGTGACGCCCGAGGAGCCCGTGCCGTCTCCCCAGGCGGCCGCGGAGGTGCCCGTGGTGGAAGCGGTCGGCCCGGAGGCGTCCGTGGTG
The DNA here is from genome assembly GCA_035710365.1 of Streptomyces sp. GTDB lineage: Bacteria > Actinomycetota > Actinomycetes > Streptomycetales > Streptomycetaceae > Streptomyces. The sequence goes on from DASTDN010000563.1 coordinate 235, forward strand.
GAGCCGCCCGTCACGGTCGAGGGGGCGGAGATCCCGACGGCGGAGGAGGCCGTGGCCGCGGGCGCGGAACCGGCCGGAGAGCCGCAGGACCCGGCCGGGAGCGCGCAGGCCGACCCCGCCGAGGGCGAGCCCCTCGCGGAGTCTGGCGTGCCGCGGGATCCGCATGCGGCCGCGCCTCAGGAGGGGCAGGCGGCGGACCCGGCCGCGTCGGAGGACGCGCGGTCTCCCGAGCCCCTCACGCCCGAGACCCAGACACCCGAGACACTGGCGCCCGAAGCCGCTGCGCCCGAGGCCGACGCCGAGGCGCCCACCCTCGAAGCCGAGGCGCCCGAGGCCCTCGCGCCCGGGAACCTCGTGCCCGAAGCCGTAGCACCCGAGGCCGATCCCCCGGCGCCCGGGGTCGAGGCTCTCCCGCACGAAGCCTTCGCGCCCGAGGCCGCCCCCGAGGCCCTCGCGCCTGAAGCCCAGCCGGAAGTCTTCGCACCCGAGACCTCGGCACCGGGTGTTCCCGCTCCCGAGGCCGTCGCACCCGAAGCGCTCGTACCCGAGGCCGTGCCGGAGGCCGGGGCCACGCCCGAGGCCCTCGCGCCCGAGAGCTTCGCGCCCGCGCCGGAGGACGCCCCCGAGGCTGTGCACGCGCCGGAGGACGTCCGTGAGTCCGAGCCGGTGCCGGAGACCGCGCCCGAGGCCGCCCCCGTCGTGACCCAGCAGCACTCGGCCCCCGACGAGGCTGACGCCGGTCAGCCCGTCGTCGCCCCCGAGGCCGCTCGGATCCCGGCCGGGGCCGACGAGGAAGCCCGGGCGCCTGAGGACACCGCGCCCGGGACCGTGGCGTCACCCGGGGAGCAGGCCCTCGCAGCCGCCGCCACCGGCGCCCCGAGCACCCCCGAAGTCGCCGGTCCCACCGCTCCGGCGTCGCCCGCGCCCGAGACCGGGCCCGCGCAGCCCGCCGGGGACGCCCCGGCCGTGACCGGCGACGCCCTCGCCGACGGCACCGGCGTGCCGGTGCCGCAGAGCGTGGAGCAGCAGGAGGGGCAGCCTCCCGGGGAAACGCAGGTGACACCGGACCAGCCCGCGGCCCACGACGGCCGAGGACCCGAGGTGCCGGCGGACCGGACGGTTCCGGCCGGGGCCCCGCAGGACGACCCCGCCCTCACCGACGTCACCCACCGGACGGCGGCGGGCCCCACGGCAGCGGCCCTCGCCACCGCGACCCCGGCCGAGACGGCGCCCGACACGGTGGCGCAGGAGCCGCACCCCGGCCGGCCCGTCGGCCCGTCCGTGCCGGCCGAGGACACCGCGCCCGCCACCCCCGCCGGGGCCCCGGCGGCGGCCGACGCCCCGCCGGAGCAGCCCGCGGCCCCCGTCGTGCCCGCGCCCCGCGAGGCCGAACAGCCGCAGCAGACCGGGGCCGGACCCGTCCGGCACGCCGACGAGCCCGGGACCCGTGCCGCCGGGCACGAGGACCAGGAGACGGCGGCCGTGGCGGAAACCGATGCCCGGGCGCAGGAACGGACGGAGCCCGGGGCTCCGGCCGAGGGCACCCCCGACGTGGCGGACGTACGGCAGCCCACCGGGCCGGCCGCCCCCGGCTACGACGACGCCGAGCGCGAGGCCGTACTGAAGGTCATGCGGGAACGCCGCGACATCCGCAACGGCTTCCGCAGCGACCCCATTCCGCACGAGGTCCTGCTCCGTGTGCTGGAGGCCGCGCACACCGCGCCGTCCGTCGGGCACTCCCAGCCCTGGGACTTCGTCGTCATCCGCTCCGCCGACACCCGGCGCGCGATGCACGAACTGGCGACGCGTCAGCGCGACGCCTACGCCAGCTCCCTCCCCAAGGGCCGGGCCAAGCAGTTCAAGGAACTGAAGATCGAGGCCATCCTCGACACCCCGGTGAACATCGTCGTCACCGCCGACCCCACCCGCGGCGGCCGGCACACCCTGGGCCGGCACACCCAGCCGCAGATGGCCCCGTACTCCTCCGCGCTGGCCGTCGAGAACCTGTGGCTCGCCGCCCGCGCCGAGGGCCTCGGCGTCGGCTGGGTCAGCTTCTTCGACGAGCGGGAGATGGTCCGCGCCCTCGGCCTGCCCGACCACCTGGAGGTCGTCGCCTACCTGTGCGTCGGGTACGTGGACGAGTTCCCGGCCGAGCCCGAGCTGATGCAGGCCGGCTGGTCCAAGCGCCGCCCGCTGTCCTGGGTGGTGCACGAGGAGACGTACGGCCGTCGCGCGCTGCCGGGCGAGGAGCCGCACGACCTGCTGGCCGAGACGGTCGCGCAGATCCGCCCGCTGGACGCCAAGGCGCTCGGCGAGGCGTGGGAGCGGCAGAAGCGGATGACGAAGCCGGCGGGCGCGCTCGGCATGCTGGAGATCATCTCCGCACAGTTGTGCGGCCTGTCGCGGCAGTGCCCGCCGCCGGTGCCCGAGCCCGCGGCCGTCGCGATCTTCGCCGGTGACCACGGCGTGCACGCCCAGGGCGTCACCCCGTGGCCCCAGGAGGTCACGGCGCAGATGGTCGCCAACTTCCTCGGCGGCGGCGCCGTCTGCAACGCCTTCGCGAGCCAGGTCGGTGCCGAGGTCTGCGTCGTGGACGTGGGTGTGGCCGCCGACCTGCCCGCCACCCCCGGGCTGCTGCCGCGCAAGATCCGCGCCGGCACGTCCGACATGACGGCCGGACCCGCCCTGACCCGCGAGGAGGTCAAGCAGGCCCTGGAGGTCGGCATCGAGACCGCCCGCGACCTGGTCGCCGCGGGCAACAAGGCCCTGCTGACCGGCGAGATGGGCATCGCGAACACCACCGCGTCCGCCGCCCTGATCTCCGTGTTCACCGGCGCCGACCCGGCCGAGGTCACCGGCCGTGGCACCGGCATCAACGACGAGACCCTCGCCCGCAAGACCGAGGTGGTGCGCCGCGCCCTCGAACTGCACCGGCCCGACCCCGCCGACCCCATCGGCGTCCTCGCCGCGATCGGCGGCCTGGAGCACGCCGCCATGGTCGGCCTCCTCCTCGGCGGCGCGTCCCTGCGTACGCCGGTCATCCTGGACGGTGTCAGCGCGGGCGCGGCGGCCCTCGTGGCCCGCGCCATCGCCCCCGAGGTGCTCGCGGCCTGCATCGCCGGTCACCGCAGCGCCGAGCCGGGTCATGTCGCGGCCCTGAACAAGCTGGGCCTGCGCCCACTGGTCGACCTCGACCTGCGCCTCGGCGAGGGCACCGGCGCCCTGCTGGCCCTCCCGCTGGTCCAGAGCACGGCGCGGGCCATGCACGAGGTGGCGACGTTCGACTCGGCGGGAGTGACGGAGAAGTAGCCCGGCGTCCGGCGGAAGAGGAGGTGCGGGCGGGCCCGTACCTTTCCAGCCGCCGGACCCCCGGTCCCCGTTCTCCGAGCCCCGCATAAAATCCGCACGTCAGGGCATTCGCGCCGCCGCAACAGGAGCCTGCACAGGAGCCACCCTCATGGCCGAACAGCACCCCGCCTACCCCGTGGGCCTCCGCCTCACCGGCCGCCGAGTGGTCGTGCTCGGCGGCGGTCAGGTCGCCCAGCGCCGTCTGCCTGCCCTCGTCGCGGCCGGCGCCGATGTCCTCCTCGTCTCCCCGGGGGCGACGCCGTCCGTCGAGGCGATGGCCGACTCTGGCGAGATCACCTGGGAACGGCGCCCGTACGCGGACGGCGACCTGGCCGGCGCCTGGTACGCCCTGATCGCCACCAGCGACCCCGGGGCGAACGTCCGCGCCTCGGCGGAGGCCGAGCGGCACCGCGTGTGGTGCGTTCGCTCCGACGACGCCGACGCCGCGACGGCCTGGACCCCGGCGACCGGCCACAGCGAGGGCGTCACCGTGGCCGTGCTCACCACCGACGCCCGGGGCCGCGACCCGCGCCACACCGCCGCCGTCCGGGACGCGGTCGTCGAGGGCCTGCGCGACGGCACGCTCGTCGCCCCGCACCACCGCACCCGCACCGCGGGCGTCGCCCTCGTCGGCGGCGGCCCCGGCGACCCGGACCTGATCACGGTCCGCGGCCGCCGCCTGCTCGCCGAGGCCGACGTCGTCGTCGCCGACCGCCTCGGCCCCCGCGACCTCCTCGCCGAACTCCCGCCGCACGTCGAGGTGATCGACGCGGCGAAGATCCCCTACGGCCGCTTCATGGCCCAGGAGGCCATCAACAACGCGCTGATCGAGCACGCCAAGCAGGGCAGGGCCGTGGTGCGGCTCAAGGGCGGCGACCCGTTCGTGTTCGGCCGCGGCACGGAGGAGGCGCGGGCCCTCGCGGAGGCGGGCATCCCGTACACCGTGGTGCCGGGCATCTCCAGCTCGATCTCCGTCCCGGGCGCCGCCGGAATCCCCGTCACGCACCGCGGTGTCGCCCACGAGTTCACCGTGGTCAGCGGGCACGTCGCCCCCGACGACGAGCGCTCCCTGGTCGACTGGCCGGCGCTGGCCAGGCTGACCGGCACGCTCGTGATCCTCATGGGAGTCGACAAGATCGGCCGGATCGCGGAGACCCTCGTGGCCCACGGCAAGTCACCCGACACCCCGGTCGCCCTCGTCCAGGAGGGCACCACGGCAGCCCAGCGCCGCGTCGACGCGACCCTCGCCACGGTCGAGGAGACGGTCCGCGCCGAGGACGTACGGCCCCCGGCGGTCATCGTCGTCGGCGAGGTGGTGCGAGTGGGCCCCGCACCCGGCGCGTGACCTCCCCCCACCGTCCCGCACACCCCCGACTGACGAGGCAGCAGCACCCCGTGGCCGATCCCATCACCGTCGATACCCCCGACGACCCGCGTCTGAACGACTACACGAGCCTGACCGACGTCGAGCTGCGCCGCCGCCGCGAACCGGCCGAGGGCCTGTTCATCGCCGAGGGCGAGAAGGTCATCCGGCGGGCCCTGGACGCGGGCTACGCGATGCGCTCCATGCTGCTGTCGGCCAAGTGGGCCGACGTCATGCGGGACGTCATCGACGCGACCCCGGCACCCGTGTACACCGTCGACCCGGTGCTCGCCGAGCGCGTCACCGGCTACCACGTGCACCGCGGTGCCCTCGCCTCCATGCAGCGCAAGCCGCTGCCCTCGGCGCCCGGCCTGCTGACCACCGCCCGCCGCGTCGTGATCATGGAGTCCGTCAACGACCACACCAACATCGGCGCCATCTTCCGCTCGGCCGCGGCCCTCGGCATGGACGCGGTCCTGCTCTCCCCGGACTGTGCCGACCCGCTGTACCGCCGCAGCGTGAAGGTCTCGATGGGCGCGGTCTTCTCCGTGCCGTACGCCCGTCTGGAGGCGTGGCCGGGGGACCTCGCGGCGGTCCGCGACGCGGGCTTCACGCTGCTCGCGCTCACCCCCGACGAGCGGTCGAAGACCCTCGACGAGACGGCGCCGCACCGCAAGGACCGGGTGGCCCTGATGCTCGGCGCCGAGGGCGACGGCCTCTCCGGCCGGGCCCTGCACGCGGCCGACGAGTGGGTCCGCATCCCCATGTCCCACGGCGTGGACTCCCTCAACGTCGGCGCGGCAGCGGCGGTCGCCTTCTACGCGGTGACGGCGGGCCGACCCCAGCCGTGACCGGCCGGCCCAGCCGTGCCGTGCCGTGGGAATCTTCGGGGCCCGCGGCGACGCCCGCGGCACCTCGCGGCGCGGGCGCACCGACCCGGGTCCGACCCCCACGCGGGGTCGGACTCCGCCTGACGGGATGCACCGCGTCCGACGCGCGGCGGCCCGATCCACGAAGCTCCGAACGACCCGGCCTAAGCCCCCGGGTGCCCCTCGCCGGCCCGCTCGGCCCCGGCCCGCTCCTGCCACCCGGTGACGGCGCTCGGCCGGCCGCTGTCGAGCCCGCCGCCGAGCCCGCGCGACGGCCCCTGGCAGCCCTGGGCCGCCGCGATCCCCAGGGCCACGAGCAGGGTGACCACGACGAACACGAACAGCCGCTGCCGCAGCAGCCGCGGATTGGCCGGCCGCCGCCCGCCCCCCGTCGTCCGCGGCCCGGTACGCCCGGCCCCGCCGCGCGGCGCCGGGCGGCTGCCGCTGTTGGGGCGGGTGAGACGGCTCGTGGGCGTGGGCCGGGCCCCCGGCCGGGACGCCGTGCCACCGCCCCGCGAGGCCGAACCGCCGCGTGAGGCCGGCCCGCCGCGCGAGGCTCCGCCTCCCCGCGACGGGGCGGCACCCCGCGCCGGGCCCGACCCGCGGGAATCGGCCCCGCCGCGCGGCACGGGAGTGCCGTGCCCCCGGCCGCCCTGCTGACCGGGCTGCCCCTGCGGCCGCCGCCGGCCGCGCTCCGTGGAACTCTCCGGGAGCCGCCCCGTCGGGCGGTCCGGGTCGGCGGCCCGGGGGGCCGGGGACCGCGTGTCGGCCTGCCCCTGTGCCTCCCGGGCGGCGATCTCCTTCAGCCGCAGAGACAACTGGAGCGTGCTCGGCCGTTCCTCGGGATCCTTCGCGAGACACGCCCGCACCAGCGGCGCCAGCGCGTCCGGAACACCGTCCAGGTGCGGCTCCTCGTGCACCACGCGGTACAGCATCACCTCGGAACTGCCGTGCCCGAAGGGCGAGTCGCCGGTCGACGCGTACGCGAGCGTGGCGCCGAGTGAGAAGACGTCCGTGGCGGGCGTGACGGCCGCCCCGCGCACCTGCTCGGGCGCGAGGAAACCGGGCGAGCCGACCGCCGTGCCGACATGGGTGAGGGTGGAGGCCCCCGTCGCCCAGGCGATGCCGAAGTCGATGATCCGCGGCCCCTTCGGGGACAGCAGGATGTTGGACGGTTTCAGATCACGGTGCACGACCCCCGCCTCGTGCACGGCGACCAGACCCTCCGACAGGGCGGCCCCCACCGCGGCCAGATCGGCCGCGCACAGCGGGCCCCCCTCGGCGACCTTGTCGTGCAGGGACGGTCCGGGCACGTACTGCGTAGCGAACCACGGGCGGTCCGCGTCCAGATCGGCGGCCACCAGCCGCGCCGTGCACCCGCCCCGGATCCGCCGGGCCGCGGAGACCTCCCGCGCGAACCGCGACCGGAACTCCTGGTCCTCCGCCAGATCGGGCCGGATGACCTTCAGCGCCACCCGCTGGCCCTTCTTGTCGGAGCCCAGATAGACGACTCCCATTCCGCCCGCGCCGAGCCGTCGGTGAAGCCTGAACGAGCCGACGACGCGCGGGTCCTCGCGCCTCAGGCGCATCATCGCCATGTTCATCCCCGCTGCCCGGTCCTGTGACGTGCCACAGCTTACGTTTCCCCGGCCCCCCGCGCGCAGAGGCCGCGCCCTCTCACCGCGTCGGATTCTCGGTACCGGGCCTACGACTTGAGTCCCGGTCAGGACCACGTGGCAGGGCCCGCCCCGCCCCGCCGCAGGATCCCAACCGCCCGCGGCGGCAGGGGGCTTGGACGCCCGCGGAACCACCCGGCGACCACGGCCGGGGACAGTGCCGCGGGGGCGTCCGGACCGGCCACGACGAGGCCGGAAGCCGGCCCGCGGACGGACGCGTGACCGCCTCGCGACGACACGGAAGTGAGCGATGTCACGCACGCGGACCCCCTCCCACCGCCGCGGACGGCCCACACCGCACGGCCGGAGGAACCGCCCCGCCGCGCCGCCCCCTCCGGGAAGACCCGGAGACCGGGGACCGCGTCTCCACCCTGGGGAGTACTGACCCCGCCCCGGCTCATCCTCCGGGAGGCCCGGCATTCAGTACGACGGCATGACGACCCGGCGGGCGCCGGCACCTACATTCGAACTCAAGCGGCGGGTGCAGTACTCATCCCCCGAGGTCGGACATCCGCCGCTTCCAGACCACCGGATCCGAAAAGCTCGCCGGATCCACCGGAACCAACAGCACATGGCTACCAGCGGTCAGGAGAAGCACCATGGCCCACACGGCACCGCGGACCGGGCTCCGCACGCGGGAGAGGGTGGCATATGCCGCCCAGGTGTCCCCGCGCCGCCAGGGCCGCCGCCACCCCCTCGTGGCGACCCTCATGGCGCTTCCCCTGGCAGCCCTGCTCCTGCTCGTCTTCGACGGCTGGGAGACGGTGGCCGCACAGGCGTCGTCCGTGGGTGTGGTGCTGGGGCGCTGAGCGGCGACCCCAGGCCCGGAAGAGCGGTCCGGGCGGGGACACCCACCCATGAAACCCCGTGGGGACGGGGGTACGGCGGACGGCACAGATGCCGGCGTAGCTGGGGAGCTGCGCCGGCATTGCTGTATGCCCGCCCGCGCCCGCGCCCCACCGGACTACCCTCGCCCCGTGACAGCCCGCACCCTCCTGTCCCGGCTGGCCGGCCACGCCAGGGCCGCCGCCCACGCCCGGACCGCCACCTGCCCCTGCGCCGCGGACGCCACGCTCGCCGACCGCCCCGACGGCACCGTCGTACGGCACGGGGACATCGTCGCCAAGGCCCACGCCCCCGACGCCGACCCCCGCGAACTCGCCCTGCGCCTGTCCCTGGCCGCGCGCCTGCCGGACATCCTGCTCGCCCCCGCCGCACCCGAGCCGGTCGCGCTGGACGACAGGTCCGTGACCTTCTGGCCCTACGGCAGTCCCGTCGACCCGGACGACCCGGACGCGGCGCCCTGGGAAGCGGCCGGCGACCTGCTCGCCCGGCTGCACCGCACCCCCCTCGACGGCACGGACCTGCCTCCCGCACGCGGCCCCCTCAAGGCCGCCCGAGCCGTCGACCGCCTCCGCGCCGCCCCGCACCCCGCCGCCGGCGCCGTGCTGCGCGCCTGGGCCACGCTGCCCGCCTGGGCCCGCGCCGCGGCACCGTCCCCGGACGCCACGGCCCTGTGCCACGGCGACCTCCATCTCGGCCAGCTCGTGCGGCACCCCGCCCCCGACGGCCGCTGGCTGCTGATAGACGTCGACGACATGGGCACCGGCGCCCCCGCCTGGGACCTCGCCCGCCCCGCCTCCTGGTACGCGTGCGGGCTGCTCGCGCCCGACGAGTGGGACCGGTTCCTCACCGCCTACCGTGCCTCCGGCGGCCCGGCCGTGCCCCCGGCTGGCGACCCCTGGCCCGCCCTGGACGTCCCCGCCCGGGCGCTCACCGTGCAGACCGCCGCCCAGGCGCTCGTGAAGTCCGCCGGGGCGGGCCGCCCCCTGGACGAGGCCGAGGAGCTGTTCGTGGCCGCCTGCGCACGGATGGCACCCCCCGCGGCCCGGTCCGCGCCACCCGGCGCGTAATTCGGCGAAGTAGGGTGCAACCGACCGGCGCCGGGCGGAGTCTTGTCCTGGCGATACGCGAAGCAGGAACGACCGGCGAGGAGTTGGAGCCGACGATGCAGTGTCCGAAGTGCCGAGCCCAGATGCACACCTACAACCGCAACGGTGTTCAGATCGAGCAGTGCAGCGGGTGCCGGGGGATCTTCCTCGACTACGGCGAGCTGGAGTCGCTGACCCGTCTGGAGTCGCAGTGGGTGCAGCCCGCGCCGCCGCCCCCGGCGGCCCCGCAGGCCTACCCGGCGCAGCCCGCTCCCGCGTGGGGCGCCCCGCAGCACGGCCACCACCACGGGCACCGTCACAGGAGCTTCGGGCACATGCTGTTCTCCAGTTGAGCCACGGCACGAAGAAGCCCCCCGGTGAGAACCGGGGGGCTTCGGTGTGTGGACGATACTGGGATTGAACCAGTGACCTCTTCCGTGTCAGGGAAGCGCTCTCCCGCTGAGCTAATCGTCCTCGGGCCACGACCGGGCAGGTCATGGGCGATGCGTGCGCGATACTGGGATTGAACCAGTGACCTCTTCCGTGTCAGGGAAGCGCTCTCCCGCTGAGCTAATCGCGCGGGGTTCGGATCTCGTCGTACGAGCGTCAAGATCCAGTGGACGATACTGGGATTGAACCAGTGACCTCTTCCGTGTCAGGGAAGCGCTCTCCCGCTGAGCTAATCGTCCTTGGAGGTGGAGACGGGATTTGAACCCGTGTAGACGGCTTTGCAGGCCGTTGCCTCGCCTCTCGGCCACTCCACCAGGAGTGTGGGGGACCGTGATCCCCTTCTTCCTTCGAGCGGACGACGAGGTTCGAACTCGCGACCTCAACCTTGGCAAGGTTGCGCTCTACCAACTGAGCTACGTCCGCCTGTCGTTTCGGTCCGCTCGCGCGGTCCGGCGACGTGTTGAACTCTAGCGGATTCCCGGGCCAGCACAAAAACGCGTTTGCCCAGCGTGCTGCGCCGCTCCTGCTCAAGGACCTGTTCAGCGGCCCGTCGGGGACCCGCGAGGAGCCCCGGCCGGGCATGGCGGAATCACCTCTCGGACGGCCACTCTAGACTCGGTCGTGTGCTCGACCCCGCCCCTCTCGCCCGCTTCCCGGACCGCCTCGCGACCGGCCTGACCGACGTCACCACCGATCCCGAGGCCCTGGACTCCGCCGGCTTCTGGGCCGTCTGCGCCGACTTCGAGGGGCGTCTGACCTGCGCCCGCTTCCGCGACGTACGGCGCGGGCCGGTGCCCGCCCCGGTGCCGGGCGCCTGGCGCGGTCCGGCCGCCGGGGACTGGGTGTCCTCGCTCGGCCGGGCGGGGTACACGGCGGGCGTGCGGCGGATCCGGGAGCACATCGCGGCGGGCGAGGTCTACCAGGCGAACCTGTGCCGGGTGCTGTCCGCGCCCGTCGCGCCGGACGCTGATGTGGACGCCCTGGCCGCGCTGCTGGCCCGCGACAATCCCGCCCCGTATGCCGGAACGATTCGCCTGCCCCGGCACGGAGTGGAGATCGCCACCGCCTCGCCCGAGCTGTTCCTGCGGCGGGACGGCCGCACGGTGGAGTCCGGGCCGATCAAGGGCACCGGGCGCACCGAGGGCGACCTGCTGGACAAGGATCACGCCGAGAACGTGATGATCGTGGACCTGGTCCGCAACGACCTCGGGCGGGTCTGCGCCACCGGCTCGGTGTCGGTGCCCGACCTGTGCGCCGTCGAGAAGCATCCCGGGCTCGTGCACCTCGTGTCCGCGGTGCGGGGCGAACTGCGCGACGGGACCGGCTGGCCCGAGCTGCTCGGCGCCGCGTTCCCGCCCGGCTCCGTCACCGGCGCGCCCAAGCCGAGCGCCCTGAGGATCATCGACGCGCTGGAGACGGCACCCCGGGGACCGTACTGCGGCGGCGTCGGCTGGGTAGACGCCGACCGGGGGACCGCAGAGCTGGCCGTCGGCATCCGCACCTTCTGGATCGACCGGACCGCCGGGGGCGCAGTGCTGCGGTTCGGCACCGGCGCCGGGATCACCTGGGGCTCGGACCCCGAGGCGGAGTGGCGCGAGACCGAACTGAAGGCGGCGCGGCTGCTCGCGGTAGCGTCGGGGACGTACGAGGCGAGTGAAGGGACGTGCTGACGTGAAGATCTGGCTCGACGGCGGGCTCCGCGACATCGAGGACGCCCGTGTCTCCGTCCTCGACCACGGGCTGACCGTGGGCGACGGCGCCTTCGAGACGGTGAAGGCCGTCGACGGCAGGCCGTTCGCGCTCACCCGGCACCTGGACCGGCTGGTCCGCTCGGCGCGCGGCCTCGGCCTGCCCGGCCCGGACCTCGACGAGGTCCGCCGCGCCTGTGCCGCCGTCCTCGACGCGAACCCCGTGCCGCTCGGCCGGCTCCGCATCACGTACACCGGCGGCCGGGGCCCGCTCGGCTCCGACCGCGGCGAGCACGGCCCGACCCTGGTCGTCGCCCTCGGCGAGGCCACCCGCCGCCCCGACTCCACGGCCGTGATCACCGTGCCCTGGACGCGCAACGAACGCGGCGCGCTCACCGGCCTGAAGACCACCTCGTACGCCGAGAACGTCGTCGCGCTCGCCCGCGCCCGTGAGGAGGGCGCGTCCGAGGCGCTGTTCGCCAACACCGCCGGGCAGTTGTGCGAGGGCACCGGGTCGAACGTGTTCGTCGTCCTCAACGGCGAGATCCACACCCCGCCGGTCGCCTCCGGGTGTCTCGCGGGCATCACCCGCGCGCTGACCGCCGAATGGACCGGCGCCACGGAGACCGACCTGCCGTGGGACGTCCTGGAGCGTGCCGAGGAGATCTTCCTCACCTCCACCCTGCGCGACGTGCAGGGCGTGCACCGCGTCGACGGCCGAGACCTCCCCGGCGCGCCCGGCCCGGTGACCGCCAAGGCCATGCGGGTCTTCGCCGAGCGGGCCGCGAACGACCTCGACCCCTGACGGCGGCCGCGTACTGCGCGCGTTTCCGGCTGACCGGGCGGGCGCGGCAGCGGGTAGAACTCCCGTGATGACCACGACCCTGCGGCCGACCGAGCCGCTTCAGCGCAACGCCGACGGCACCCGCTCACGCCGCTTCCAGGTGTGCGTGAACAGCCGTCCCGTCGGCCTGATCCATCTCGCCACCCACCCCGTCTTCGGCGACACCGTGGCCCGCGTCACGACGCTGCACATCGAGGAACCGGACCGGCGGCGCGGCCGGGGCACCGTGGCCGCGCTCGCCGCCGAGGAGGTCGCACGCACCTGGGGCTGCCGCCGCATCGAGACCGAGGTCCCCGCGCAGCCCGACGCCGCCCTCCGCCTCGCGACCGCCCTCGGCTACGTCACCCGCAACCGCGGCATGGAGAAGGCCCTCGACGGCTCTCCGCCCGCGCTGCCCGCGGGCAGCCGGGCGCGGCCCATGAGCGAGGACGAGTACGGGCCCTGGCTCGCGAAGGGGCTGGAGGACTACGCCCGCCGGTGGAGCGAGCGGGGCGTGCCCGAGGCCGAGGCGCGGGCCAAGTCCGAGCGCGACCACGCCGCGCTCCTCCCGGACGGCCACCGCACGCGGAACATGCTCCTCAGCGTCCTCGAACACGAGGGGACGGCGGTGGGCACCCTGTGGCTGGCGCTGCGCGCGGACGACGCCTTCGTCTTCGACGTGGAGACCGCGCCCGAGCATCGCGGCAAGGGCCACGGCCGCTCCCTCCTGAGGCTGGCGGAGGCGCAGGCCGCCGAGAACGGCAGGCGGACCCTCGGCCTCAACGTCTTCGCCGACAACACCCCGGCCGAGCGGCTCTACGAGTCCCTGGGCTACGGGACGACGCGGTACGCGATGTACAAGCCGCTGCTGTGACCGGCCGCCACCGGGGCGGGGTCAGGCCTCCGCCCCGGCGAGCAGGCGGTCCGCGATCGCCTCGACGCGCTCGCGGAGCCCCGTCTGGCTCTTGCCGCCGTCGAGGCGCTCGCCGCCGATCACGTAGGTCGGGGTGCCGGTCACACCGATGGCCTTGCCCTCGGCCTGGTCGGCGTCGACGATCAGGATGTGCCGGCCGTCGATCAGGGCGGTGTCGAACTCCTCCGCGTCCAGGCCGAGTTCGCGGGCGACGTCGATGAGGACCGACTCCCCCCGGCCGTCCAGGTCCTCGACGCGCTCCAGCACGGCCTCGACGTACTCCCAGCCCCTGCCCTGCTCCGCGGCCTCCTCGGCGGCCTGCGCGGCGGTGAAGGCGTGCCGGTGCTTCTCCAGCGGGAAATGCCGCAGTCGCAGCGTCAGCCGCTCGCCGTAGCGGGCCCGCAGGGCGCGGAGATCCGCCAGGGCGGTACGGCAGTCCGGGCACTGCAGCTCGCACCAGACGTCGAGGACGGGCGGGACGGGGGAGGAGTCGCTCATGGCGCCAAGTCTTCCAGCAGCGCCGCCCCTGGCCCAATCGGCCCTCGCGGACCGGCGTCCCGGGCGCCGCCCGGGCCGGGACGCCGGTCCGCGCGTCGTACGCCGTCCGGCACCTGGGGAGGAGCCGACCCGGAGATGTCCCTGATCTACGGCCGGAGCATGGCCCGGCGGGGCCCGGGCGGTGCAGGATGGAAGGGACGACCTGCCCGACCCGACCACGTGTGGAGGACCGGATGATTGCCGAGACCGTCTGTGCCGGCGTCGCCGCGGGGGGCCTGGGCATCGCCGTGGTCAGCGCCTACCGCAAGCGGTACCTGTCGGCGGCGCGCATCGCGGGCTACGCGCTCGTTCCGCTCGGCCTGGCGATGACGGGCATCGTGGGCTGGCTGGCCGACACCGCTTTCAGCCCCACGGCGTGGGCGGGCTTCGGGGTGCTGGGCGCCGCCTGGCTGCTGTTGCTGTCCACGCGCGCGGTGGAGCGGCGCAGGGGCGGCACGCGCAAGGAGCGCAGGGAGGCGAGGTCCGCGCCCGAGCGCGGTGCCGCCGCGCCGCCCTCCTCCGCGCCCTCGCTGAGGCCGGGCTCGCGCCCGGCGGCCGGGCCCGCGCCCCGCGCCGACGAGGACTTCAGCGACATCGAGGCCATCCTCAAGAAGCACGGTATATGAGCGCGTGCGTCCGCGTGGCAGGCGACAAGTGCGACGAATCATGCCACTGACGGCGCGCGCATCTGGCTGAAACGACACACTGGGCCGCCCGACCGCCCGGAAACGATCGCAAGCCGCACCGGACATCACGGAATCTCGCGAACTACGGCGCTTTCCGGGCGCGGTGTTCGCGCCCGGGCCCTCACCTGCGTCATCATCGCGACGAGATGCTGGACACGACACAGAGCGAGGCCGCGCCGTCGCACGACGAGCCGTCCGAGGGCGAGCCACGCGGTTGCCTCTTCGCCCTTTCCCAGCCACCGCTGATGATCTTCCTTGCGGTGATCGGGTGTCTGCTGCTCATGGCTTCGCTGCACGACCTGCTGCTGCTGTGAGCCGTACCCGCGGTCTCCGGCGTCACCCG
>DASTDN010000564.1:0-3620 GCA_035710365.1 Streptomyces sp.
ACCTCTATAAGAGGGTAAGGCTCCCAGTAGACGACTGGGTTGATAGGCCGGATATGGAAGCACGGTAACGTGTGGAGTTGACCGGTACTAATAGGCCGAGGGCTTGTCCTCAGTTGCTCGCGTCCACTGTGTTAGTTCTGAGACAACGAACAGTTGTCGGCTTTGAGCTGAACTCACAATTGAAGAGTGTGCTTGTTCGCTCGAAACCATTAGGGTTTCGGTGGTCATAGCGTAGGGGAAACGCCCGGTTACATTCCGAACCCGGAAGCTAAGCCTTACAGCGCCGATGGTACTGCAGGGGGGACCCTGTGGGAGAGTAGGACACCGCCGAACAATTCTTGGGAAAGGGCCCGCACCGTATGGTGCGGGCCCTTTTTTCGTTCCCCCCACCCCGAACCGCTGGCTCGTCCGGAGGGCCGGCGCGGCCCGCTTAAGGTCGGGGCATGCGCTACGACCTCGTGATCTTCGACAACGACGGTGTTCTCGTCGACAGCGAGCCCATATCCAACCGGTTCCTGGCCGCCTACCTCACCGAGCTGGGACACCCCACCTCTTACGAGGACTCCGTCCGCGACTACATGGGCTCCGCGCTGCACCGCGTCCACGACCTCGTGCACGAGCGCACCGGGCGGCGGCTGCCGCCGGACTTCGACGACGTCTTCCACGGGCGGGTGTTCGCGGCGTTCGAGCGGGAGCTGAAGCCGGTCCCGGGAGCCGCCGGCGTGCTGGCGACGCTCGCGGCGGACGGAGTGCCGTACTGCGTGGCGTCCTCCGGGAGCCATGAGCGGATCAGGGTGGGACACCGCACGACCGGGCTCGACCGGTGGTTCGACGACGAGCGCATCTTCAGCGCGCAGGACGTGGGGCGGGGCAAGCCCGCACCGGACCTCTTCCTGCACGCCGCCCGCCGGATGGGCGTCGCTCCCGGACGATGCGCCGTCGTCGAGGACAGTCCGCTGGGCGTGCGGGCGGCCGTGGCCGCCGGGATGGACGTGTACGGGTTCACCGCGATGACTCCCGCCGAGCGGCTGCCGGGCGCCACCCGGCACTTCACGGACATGGCGGAACTGCACCGCATGCTCACGTGACCCGGCCGCGGTACCCGGTGACGACACCGCTGGGGCGGCCGGTCGGGGGCGCGGAATGCGGCGGCCCGGTTGCGGTCGTCCGGGCCGCCACCCCGGGGCGAGGCCCGTGCCGATGGTGTCGGTGCTGGTGACGCACGTGCACGCCCGCTCGTTCGCCGCCCGGCGGGACCGATACGGTGGCGGACATGAGCGGCCGCGCACGACTGATGTGGGACGAGGCAGTAACGGGCTACGACTTCGGCCCGGGCCATCCGATGGACCCGGTCCGGCTCACCCTGACCCGGCGCCTGGTCGACGCCTTCGGCCTCGACCGCGAGCTGGAGGTGGTCGCGGCGAAGCCCGCGGGGGAGTCGACGCTGCGGCTCGTCCACCGGGCGGACTACATCGACGCCGTGCGGGCCGCATCCCTGGACCCGGCCGCCGCCGACCAGGCGTACGGGCTCGGCACCATGGACGATCCGGCCTTCGCGGGGATGCACGAGGTGTCGGCGCTGATCGCCGGGCAGTCGGTGGGGGCGGCGGAGGCGGTGTGGAGCGGTGAGGCGTCCCACGCGGTGAACTTCGCGGGCGGCCTCCACCACGCGATGCCGGGGTCCGCGTCCGGGTTCTGTGTGTACAACGACGCCGCGCTCGCCGTCGCCCGGCTGCTGGAACTGGGAGCGGAACGGGTCGCGTACGTCGATGTCGACGTGCACCACGGGGACGGGGTGCAGGCGGCCTTCTGGGAGGACCCCAGGGTGCTGACGGTCTCGCTGCACGAGCATCCGGCGACGCTGTTCCCGCAGACGGGCCGGCCCGAGGAGACGGGCGCCGACGCGGCGGAGGGCACGGCGGTGAACGTCGCGCTGCCCGCGGGCACCGGTGACGCGGGCTGGCTGCGGGCGTTCCACGCGGTGGTGCCCGAGCTGCTGGCCGAGTTCCGGCCGCAGGTGCTGGTCACCCAGCACGGCGCCGACACACACTTCGAGGACCCGCTGGCCCACCTCGCGGTCTCACTGGACGCACAGCGGGCCGTGCAACTGGCCTGCCACGACCTGGCGCACGCGCACGCCGACGGGCGGTGGGTCGCCCTGGGCGGCGGCGGGTACGCCGTGGTGGACGTCGTACCGAGGTCGTGGACGCACCTCGTCGCGATCGCGGCGGGGCGGCCGGTGGAGCCCACGACGCCGGTCCCGGAGAGCTGGCGGCGGGAAGTCTTCGCGAAGACCCGGCAGTTGGGGCCCGGCCGGATGACGGACGGCCGGTGGCCGGTGTCCTTCGGCGACTGGGAGGCCGGGTACGACCCCGCGGACCGTCTCGACCAGGCGGTCCTGGCGACCCGGCGGGCCGTGTTCCCGCTGCGGGGACTGCTGGCCTGAACGCTCCACCGGCCCCTGCGGAACGCCCTGCGGCGCTACGCCGTCCGGGCGGCGTTTCCCCGTTCCCGGGGTGACCACCACCGGAGTCCGCCACCATCGCACCCGTGCTCCCCCCGCTCACCTCCTCCCCGCCGCTCACCCGACCCGCGCTGCGGGACCATCTGCTGGCCGCGCGCCTCGCCGGAGCCGTGGCGACCTCGCGGGAGGACAGCCTGCGCAGGTACCGGCTGTTCGCGGCCGGGGACCCCCGGGTGCTGATCGGGATCGATCCCGAGCGGCCGTGGGGACAGCGCGACATACTCGACCTGATGGCGCGCAGGTGCGGTGTCTCGGCCGATCCGCGTCATACTTCCGGTCAGGACGTGATCGATCCCGAGCGGACACTGACCGCCCTGGACGCCTTCGCCGACCGCCTCGCCGCCGCCGCCCGCCGGGCCGCACCCGTGCTCCTCGGTACCGGACACCCGCACCGGCTGCTGGATTTCTACGGCGCTCTCGCAGACGCCCTGTCGGCGGCGGGATGTACTGTCCTCACTCCCGCGCAGGGTCGCTGTGTCGACATAACGACCCGGTTCGGTCTACGTACCCACCGCCTCGACTACGTCCGCGGCGTCGCGCTGGTGCGTGCGCCCGGCATCCCGCGGCCCGGGGGCGAACCGGCCGCGCACACCCACTCGCCGCTGCCGGTTCGGCTCGCGCTGGCCGCGGCGGCCGACGCCGGCGGGCCCCTGCCCGAGCTGGTGATCGGTGACCACGGCTGGGTCTGCGGGGCAGGTCAACTGGGGTTCGAGGCCATGGGCCCGGCCGACGCGGACGACCCGGCCCCGTTCGTCGGGCAGGCCGAGGGTTCGGTGTCGGTCGTCGTTCCGCTTGACGACGGCGTACGGTCCGACCACTACGGCCCGCTCGCCCGCTACATACTCAGTCGCGCACGTCTGTCACGGTAGACCGCCGACACATGCACCTCTTCCCCACTCGCATCACCCGCCCCTACATTGGGGAGTGAGCACGCAGCGACAAAGAGTCACCGGAAGGGGAAGCCGGTGGCCGTCGAGTGCGGAAGGTTCAGGTGTGTCATGGCTGTAGCTGGCGAGAGGCCTCTGAACGAGGTTCAGTTCCTTACCGTGGCGGAAGTCGCCGCGGTGATGCGAGTGTCGAAGATGACCGTGTACCG
>DASTDN010000565.1:0-14104 GCA_035710365.1 Streptomyces sp.
CCCGATCAACCGCTCAAGGCGGCGGCGCAGCCGCTGCACGCGAACCTGCGCGTCGGAGGAAGCGTCAACACCAGTCACAGCCGGTACGCCGTCGAGCATCACTACGGGTCTCCCGTTGGCAAGAGGGGCAGTGGACGAAACGTCACTGCGGGCACTGAACCGTCCCGACAGGGCGGATGCCCGGCCGCCGCTCCTCCACGCCAGTGAACCAGGTGCGTCTCGCCGCCGGCGGCCCCACCGGGCGGGCGGGGGCGGTCGCCCGGCAGCCGGCGCGAGTGCCGACGAGGCCCCACCGCGACCTGCGAGCCGTCCCCGCGCAGGGCGCCGGACCAGCCGACGGCGCCCGCGGCGATCACGGCGGGGGCACACCGGGACGAGGTCTGTTGCGCAGAGGCCGCTCCGGTGGCGCGGAACGGACCCGGCACCTGCTCTTCTACCGTGCGCCGCCGGTCCCGGCCATGCGGGACGGCCGGCTGCCGGACTTCCGGCCGCGTTCCGTCTCGTCCTGCACGAGCAGGGAGAGCAGGGACGCCACGGCCAGGCCCGCTTCAGCCGGGTGGCGCAGCACCTTGTCCGGTTCGATGCGGTAGGTGTTGGTGCGTCCGTCGCGGGTGTGGGAGAGGTACCCGTCCTGTTCGAGGTCCGAGATGATCCGCTGGACGGCGCGTTCGGTGAGCCGGCAGTGGGCGGCGATGTCACGGATCCGGACGTTCGGGTCGTCGGCGATGGCCGCCAGTACGCGCGCGTGGTTGGTGACGAACGTCCATCCGGTGTGGGACTCAGCAGCTTCAACCATGCGCAGCATTCTACGGACTGTCTTTGCCGGACAATGGATACATGACATACTTTTCGCGCGACAGCTGACAGTGCGCGGTGAGGGAGCACAGGAGGGGCCCGAAGGTGTCTTCGGATGAAACGGTCACGGGGCACTCGCCCAAGGCCGAGGAGAGTCGACTGCACGTCTCGGACCAGGAGACGGTGGTGCAGTACGAGTGGGGCGGTGCCTGGGTGGTCGGCCCGCGGGGTTCCTACGACATGGACTCCATCACGCCCCTGGCGGACGCGCTGGACGCCGCGGCCCGTCGGCAGACGAGGGTGATCGTGGACGCCTCCGGCATCACCTTCGCGGACTCCACGCTGCTGAATCTGCTGATCCTCACCCACCAGGCAGTGGACCTGCGCGTGGCCGCCCCGACCGAGCAGCTCCGACGGCTGCTGCAGCTCACCGGGGTCGACACGGTCCTGAAGGTCCGGGCGACGATGGACGAAGCCGCTTCCGGCTGAGAGCTGCCCGCCGCCCCGATGAGTGCCGAGTCCTCATCGGGGCGGTCGCGAACGCTGCCTCTTCCGGCCGTCGGCCGGTCAGCCTCCGAGCACCGATCCGAAGGACTTGTTGAGGTAGGTCAGGCCGAACGCCTTCTCGCTGAAGGACACCGCACCGGACGCCGTGAGCCCCAAGGCGCTGCCGCGCAGGATCCAGTCGGCGCCGTCGGAGTAGTGGACGCCGTCGTCGAAGACGTCCTCGCCGCGGGCCGCGGCGGTGAGGTCCGCCCGGCCGTCGCCGTCCAGGTCCTGAAGTCGCAGGTCCGACCCCATCTGGTCGGCGAACTCGACGGCGCCGGGCACTCCCGTGGTGTTCTGCGTGAAGGACTGGGCACCGGTGCCGGTCAGTCCGGAGGCCGAACCCCTGAGCAGCAGGACCGCCCCGGCGTACTCGAGGGTGCCGACGGCCTCGCCGGGCACGCCCACTGCCGCGTCCGCGTAGCCGTCGCCGTCGACGTCGCCGGCGGAGACGGTGCCGCCGAAGCCGTCGCCCGACTCGTTCGCGCCCGGGACGCCCGCGGTGTCCTGGTCGATCAGCCGGCTGCGCGTGCTGCCCGGGATGCCGCCGGTGCCGCCGTAGTGGACGGCGATGCCGCCTGCTCCCGAGGCCCCCTGCCCGTAGGTGACCAGGTCGTCGTACCCGTCCTTGTCGAAGTCGCCCGCCTCCCGCGCGTGCGCGGCGGTGAGCGGCACGCTCGCGGGACTGTCGGTGAACGTCATGCCGTCGGCGCCGCCCGCGTAGTAGCCGAGCCACACGCCGGCCTCGCTGTGATCGTCGTCCTCGTAGTCGTTGTCCCCCGAGACGGCCAGATCGTCGGCGCCGTCGCCGTCGAAGTCCCCCGCCACGACCGATGCGGTCTCCCGGGTCGCTCCGGCCGGGCCGGTCGGCAGGTCGGTCTGCGCGGGAGCCGTGGTCCGTGTGAAGCCGTCGGCGAACACCGAGATGCCGGAGTGGCCGGTGACGGCGAGCTGGTCGTGGCCGTCGCCGTCGAAGTCGCCGATCGCGAGGTGGGAGCCGTACAGGTAGCGGGAGGAGGAGTCCCAAGCCGCGTACACGGTCGTCGCACCGTTGACGAGCCCCTTGGAGCCGCCCCACAGGATCTGAACGATGCCGAAGTCGGGGGCGTCCGTCGCCTCCTCCGACGACACGCCGACGGCCAGATCGGTGTAGCCGTCGCCGTCGAGGTCACCGGTGGCGTAGGACGTGCCGAACTTGTCGTACGCCTCCGCCGTGCCCGGGACTCCCGCCGTGTTCTGGCTGATCACCGCGGAACGGCCGGGGGAGACGCCGGAGGCCGAGCCGTACAGGACGGCCAGCCCACCTGCCTGTGTCTGTCCGTTCACCTTGGCCTTGGGAGTGGCGACCACCAGGTCCGTGTAACCGTCGCCGTTGAAGTCGTCGGCCGTGGCGCCGACGGCGGAGGCGGGGGCCACGAGGGGCAGGGCCAGACCGCCTGTCGCGAGCACGGTCACAGCGGTGGCTGCCAGAAGTCTTCTACGCACGTCGACCCTTTTCACGTCGGTGGGGACTGTGTTCACACAGGTGACTCCCGGGCCGGCCGAAGGGTTGCCCGGCGCCGTCGGTCGCGACCGGGAAACACCGCTGCGGCCGGGTGACGCGACGGCGGCCGGTTCCGTCCACGGTCCCCCGGCTCCTGCGGGACGGCTGGACGGTGTGCCGGGTCCGAGGCCGCCCGGCGCGGGTCGCCGCCCCGCCGGGTGCGCACGCCGGGGAGCCCTTCCGGCCCCGGCCCCCGGCCCGCCCACCGCCGGCGCGGGCCGGGCCCTACAAGTGCTGTTCCAGCCACCAGAAGACGAGACCGGCGAGGCCCGTCCCGATCCCGTAGCACAGGCCGCGCAGCACGTGGGTGGCGGCGGAGCGGCGACGCCGGCGGACCCACGCCAGGGCCCGCCTCGGGATGTCCTGCCGCGGGGCCCGGGGGCCGGTCTCGGTGAGCGGGGCGGGGGACGGGGGCACACTCTGCATGGGGAAGTCTCCTTGTCGGGGTTTCGGGGAGAGCCCGTCGGGCGGTCGGTGGCCCGGGAATCCCGTGACCGTCCGGCGGCTCTCCGGGTGGGCGGGGCTCAGAGCTGGTTGCTGTAGTGCTGCAGGCGGTCGGCGAGTTCGCGTTCGGGTAACACGAGGACGTCGTCGGGCTCGTGCGTGGCGAGCCGTGCGACCTCGTCCGTGAGGCGGGGCGCCGGGGTGACGGTGCAGTGCCGCCAGACGTACCCGGCGAACTGTTCGACGACGTCCAGGAAGGCGTCGTCGGGGCCGTCGGCTCCGCACTGGAACTGCGTGCGCCACTGGTGGGCTTCCTTCACGTCGCCCTGCTCCAGGTGGTGCAGATACAGGCAGTAGGTGGCGTTGCGGTTCCCGGCACCGGCGGCGAACTGCCACCAGAAGCAGGCGCTCTCCGGGTGGCCGGCCAGGTGGAGCATGCACGCGAAGACGTGGGCGCCGTCGACGTCCAGGTCGGCCAGCGCCACCTCGTGCAGCTCGACCGTGTCCTCGTCGCCGATCTCCTCGGCCAGGCGCCGGACATGGCCGGCGGCCTGGGGCGCGTTGATCACCCACCGGGCGATCACAGCGAGCTGCTGCGCCGCGCGAGGGCCGGGAGGAACGTTTCCGTCGGCCGGGCGGCGGGGGGCGTGCGTGCGGGGGGCGGAAGGGGACAGCGGCGTGTATCCGGCGTCCCGGGCCAGGCGGTACAGGCCGGCGCTGACATCGAAGGGGCGTCGCTCCTCCCGGAGTCTTCCGCCCACGGCCCGGAGGCGTTCTTCCACGCTGTTCACGCGGGGTCCCCTTCCTTCTTCAGGTACGACGCGACGGCCTGCTGGAGGCGCTCCTTGCCCTTGCGGGCGTGGTAGTCGACGGTGCTGGGCGTCACGCCCATGTACCAGCTGATCTTCTTGGTGTCGCACGACATGACGTGGCGGAGCACGATGACGTCGAACTGGCGGGGCGGCAGGCTGGTCATCGCCTCGAACAGGCCGATGTCGCCGTGCAGGAGAGAAAGCTTCCTGCGGAAGGTCTCCAGGGCGTGCGATATGACGACCCGGCGCAGGATCGCCCAGGCCTGCTTCTGGAGGTTGCTCCCGCCCAGCAGGGCGTCCCAGTGGTTGAGGATCTCCAGGAAGGCGCGGTGGACGGCGTCCTCCGCGGCGTCGTTGCCGCCGAGACAGAGCAGGGCGTACTGGTGGAAGGGCTCCTGGGTGGCCACGTACAGGGCCTCGTACTCCAGCGGCAGAGGGAGCACTGTGCTGGCGTCGGCGACGGGGTTGCCGTCCTCCGCGCGTACGTCTTCGGTCATGAGTCCTCTTCGTTGAGGGCTGGGGTCGGCGAACGGTCAACTCCTCGTTGGGGACCGCCCGTTGTGTGAGCACTACTCAAGCGCCCGAACGGGCCGATCACGCATGGCTTCAGCAGCGAAAATCACCCAGCGAACACCGCCGGATGCTGTCAGTGATCGAAATGAAGGGCATCCGTATGCTCTGAACTGCCCTTTTGTGTTTCGCGGGCTGATCCTCGCGTTGCGCGCGGAACGCCGCCCTGTGGTGTACCTCACGACCAGGTATGCCGGGTTCGTGTCCGAATGAGGGTCATAAATGATTGATTTCTGCCGTAAATCACCCGCCATGCGGACCGTGGCCCCTCTTCGTCCGTGGACACCGGTAGGCCAACAACGGCTGAAAGGTGACGGATCAAAACGCGGTGTCGCGTCTCTGGGGCCCAGGGAGCGGCTCCGGTCCGCCGGGCGTCGACGGGCGGGGCAGCGTGCCCCGGGAGGACACACCGACTGCGCTGCGCGTCCCGGTCCGCGCCGCCCGCCTCCTCCCGCAGTGGACTCGCGCCAGGCAGGTCACCGGGCACCGCCCGCCCCCGGCGAATGGGTCTTTGCCGTCCGTCAGATCAGACCGGGGAGGCCCTGCGCCCTCGCGGTCCGCCGCGTGAACGCCCCGCCGCTGGGCACACTCTTCACCCGGGAGCCTTCGGTGCGGGCGTGAGCCGGCAGGGCGTACGGGGGGACGGTGCAGGTGGGTGCGGAGACGTTCATAGCCGTCGCGGCGACGGTCATCGCCCTCGGCTCGCTGTGGGTCAGCTACGCGCAGACCAGGGCCACCCGGCTGCACAACCGGCAGTCGGTCAGACGTCGGAAGGGCGGCAGTGGAGCCGTCCCGGGGAGCGAGCGGATCGAGCGGATGCACGGGGGAGGGGGGATCGCCCGGCTGTCCTGCGGTGCTGTTGGTTGCTGGTGCGCCGCGCGCTCACCGAGTGCGGCCGGGATGCCCGCCCCGGCCGCACTCGCAGGGACGACGGCCCCGGCCGGCCCTCCGTGCCGGGGCGCACTGGCGTGAGCGTCCGCCACCGGGCCGACCCGATCGGCCCGTACGAGCGACGCCCAACCTGGTGAAGCGCGAGCTGCCGTTTCCCCGGAGAAGGCCCTGGCCCGGTAGTAGCCCCCGGGGTGTCCTGCGCCGCCGCGGCCGGAGGGTGGTGTGACCCCGAGCCGGTAACGCGGACACCCGGACGCCTGGGCACCCGGACGTCCGAGCAGCTTCCGAAGGCCGGCGCCCGCACCGCGACCGCCCTGCACGCCGTCCTCGGAACGGTGCGACCGCGCCCTTCCGGCAGGGTGCCGCGACGAGGAGGAGCGGCCGCGGACCGGCCCGGACGTCGGCCCACGCCGGGCGGCCCGCCGCGGCCCCGGGCACACTGAGCCCATGGGTGACTGGTGGCAGCGCAACATCCTCGAACCGGGCAAGCTGCCCCTGCTCCTGGCGCTGACCGCCTTCGTGATCACCTTCGTCATCACGCGTGTCATCACCCGTCTCATCCGCGCGGGCAAGGGGCCGTTCCGCAACGTCGAGACCGGGTCCGTCCACATCCACCATGTCGTCCCCGGGATCATCCTCACGGTGATCGGCGGCTTCTGCGCGGTCGCGGGCGGTACGCGCGGCCTGGGTTCGGCCGCCGCCGCCGTGGTCTTCGGGGTGGGCACGGGCCTGGTCATGGACGAGTTCGCGCTGATCCTGCACCTGGACGACGTCTACTGGACCGAGGACGGCCGCAAGAGCGTCGAGGTGGTCGTGGTCACCGCCGCCCTCGCCGGCCTGCTCCTGCTCGGCTTCGCGCCCTTCGGGGTCAACGACCTCAACGACGACGAGATGCAGGACCGCGGGACCGTGCTGAGCACGATCGCCGGGAACTTCGTGCTCGCGGTGATCGCCCTCTTCAAGGGCAAGACCCGCATGGCGCTCTTCGGAGTGATCGTTCCGTTCGTGGCCCTGTTCGGGGCCGTCCGGCTGGCCCGTCCGGTGTCCCCGTGGGCGAAGCGCTTCTACCGGCGGCGCCCGCGTGCCCGCGCCAGGTCCCGGCTCCGTGCCTACCACCACGACCGGCGCTGGCTGGGCCCGAGCCGCAGGTTCCAGGACTGGATCGGCGGCGCGCCCGACGTGGAGCCGGCCCGCGCCCTGGAACGCCGCTGACGCACCGCCCCACCACGCACGGCACCGGCACCCGCGGGGCCTCCACTCCGCCGGGCCGACACCGCGGAGGGCGGCCCGGCCGGGTGTCCGGCGCGGCCGACGGGCCGAACCCGGGGGACCCGCCCCCGTGGCGCCCGACGGCCCGCAGCGTCCGACGCGGCCCGGTCGCACCACGACGTGCCGTGCCCCGGCCGTGATCACGCATGTCGCCGGTCGGTCCCGAACCCCGCAGCCGGACCCGTACACCGGCCCGTGGCGGGCGGTCCGGAAGCGCTGTTCCGCCGGGTCCGAACCGTTGGTTCTCTTGCGAAAACCACGGCACGTACTCATATCATCACACCCACAGTTGGGGCCAACGATCCACTCTGCGTTCAGGCGGGCTGGATGCACGGGGATCCAGTGAGGGGACCACATGGCATCGGCGGGGCAGGTGGGGCGGCGCTTCCCCCAACTGGTGGCGGGGAACGCCGTTTCGGCCTACGGCTCCTATCTGAACCTCGTCGCGCTCAACCTCTTCGTGCTGCAGACCACCGGCAACGCGCTCTCCGTCGGCGTCTTCCTGATCATCCGCATCGGCTCCTCCTTCCTCGCGGGCTACACCGCCTCACGGGTCGTCGCCCACGTCGACCGGCGGTACGTGATGGCCGGCTGCGACCTCGTGCAGGCGCTGTCCCTCTTCGCGTTCGCCCTGCTGCCGGACGGCGGACGCACCGCGGTCCTCTACGGGCTCGCCGCCGTCATGGGCTGGTGCAGCACGCTCTCCGGGGTGGCGCTGCGCAGCAGCGTTCCCGACATCGTGGGTCAGGAGCTGCGGATCAAGGCCAACGGCCTGCTGGTGACCGGGCGTTCGGTGGCGATGGTGCTGGGCTTCGCCTCGGCCGGTGTGGTGGTCGCCGCCGCCGGGTACACCTCCGCGTTCCTGGTGGACGCGGCGAGCTTCCTGTTCTCCGCCGTCACCTATGCGCTGCTGCCGCGCCGGGCCGGGGGCCGGGACGCGGCGCGCCGCACGGCCGCGGCAGGCGCCCCGGCCGACCGGGCGGCGAACCGCGGCGCGCGCGGGGCCGCAGCGGACAGGCTGCGGCGGCTGCGGGGTTCCCCGGTCCGGACGGCCGTGCGACTGGCACCGGTCGTGATCTGCCTGGTGGCGGTGCGTGCCGTCGACCACCTGGGTTCCGCCTCCCACCAGGTGGGCCTGCCGGTCTACGCCGCCGGGCTGGACCCGGACGGGGCCGCGGCATTCGTCGGCCGCTTCTACGCGGTGTGGGCCGTGGGCTGTCTGCTCGCACACCAAGTGGTGTCCCGCGTTCCCGTGGTCGCCCGCTGGGCGGGATCGGGGGACAAGGAGGGGGGCTCGGGGGGCGAGCGGGCGTTCGCCGTGGGCACCTGTCTGATGTCCGGGTTCTTCATCCTCGCCTTCGCGGGTCTGCCCCTGCCCGCGTTCCTCGCGGTGGCGGTCGGCGCGGGACTGGCGGACGGTTTCACCGAGATCGTCTACAACTCCCGCCTCCAGGCACTGCCCGGTGGGCAGCGCGAGCGGGTCCTGGGCCTGGCGTCCATGGCGGAGACCGCGGCCCTCGGGGCGGGCACGCTGGGATGCGCCTCACTGCTGGACCACTTGGCACCGCTGACGGTGGTGGCGCTGGCCCACGGCACCGCCATCCTCCTGGCCCTCGGCCTGCTGGTCCTGCTGGTCACCGTCCCCGGGCTGACCGGTGGAGGGCGGGCCGACGGCATCAGACCGGAACCCGTGCCGGCCGGCCACCGTCCCCCGCAGGACGCCTCGCGGCCGGTCCGTGACGACGCGGCGGCCGGCGTGGACGCCGACTGAGCCGCTCCGGCGCGGCGACCGCGACCCGGGCAAGCGCCCCGCCGCCCGGATTCCGCGCGTCCGCCCCCGTCGCACAGGGCGGTTGCCCCAAAGACGCGGCACGCACCCCGCCGCACGGGCCGGCACCGCCCGAGAAGGACGGCGCGCGCCCGCCGGAACGCGCACCACGGCGCCCGAACAGACCACCCCCGTCAGGAAGGCAACCATGGTCACCGACCACTCGTCGCTCCGTCTCGCGGACCAACTGCGCGATCTGCGGGACGTGCTCGACTGCGCGATCGTGCCGCTGGGCGCGACACGGCCGTCGGCCGCGTTCGTCGTCCCCCAGCCCGGCACCGACCCCGCGCGGCTGCGGCGAAGGGTGGCCGCGGTGGCCCTGGAGTCGGGCGTCCCGCTGATTGCGGTGCTGGTCGACGACATTCCCCGGCGGGACGACGGCACGGCGGACACGGCGGGCCTGGACGCGGTGCCGGTGCTCTCGGAACACCATCTCGCGGAGTACCGGAGGCAGTGCGAGGCCGCCGGTGTCCGTGCCGAGGTCTCCTTCGCCCCCGTCGTCCGCACGCCGGGCCGGCTCCACCTCGCCGGCCTCGACCCGGAACCGCCCGTCTCCCCGCCGCCGTCGGCCCCCGCTCCCGGCCGTGCGGACGCCCCGGCCGGCGGACCCGGCCGGGAGACACCCGCCGGTCCGGCCCGGCCGCCGGCCCTGAGCACGGGCCCCGCCCTGGTGCCCGACCCCGGTGCGCCGCGCAGCCTGCCGGAGGCACTGCTCCGCACCGCGGCCGGCCGGCCCGAATCCGGGCTGCACCTGGTGACGGCGCCCGGCACCACCGTGTTCCTGAGCTACCCGGACCTGCTCGCCCGTGCCCGGAAGGTCCTCGGCGGGCTGCACGCCGCGGGACTCCGGGCCGGTGACCGCGTCCTGCTGCAGTTCCCCGCCCTCGACGCGTACTTCCCGGCACTGTGGGGCTGCCTGCTCGGTGGCCTCCTGCCGGTGACGGTGTCCTGCCCCGCGGATCACACCTCACCCGGCCCCGGGCCCGACAAGGTGTTCCACGCCTGGGAGACGCTGGAGCGGCCCACCGTGCTGGCCGCCGGCGCGGCGGTCGACGGTGTCCGCGCGATGGCGGACCGGTACCCCATGGCCGGTGTGCGGGTGCTGGACGCGGCGCTTCTTGAGCAGTCTCCGGCTGTCATGGACCTGCCCTCGGTGGATCCGGCCGGGCCGGCGCTGCTGCAACTGAGTTCCGGCAGCACCGGCCGGTCCAAGGCGATCCAGATCACCCACCGCGGCGTCCTCGAATACACGGCCGGCGCGCGCGAGCAGGGCTGCGCACCGGACGACACCACCGTCAACTGGCTGCCCCTGGACCACGTCGCCGGTCTCGTCATGTTCCACCTGCGCGACGCCGTGCTCGGTTCCTCCGCGGTGCACGTGCCGACCGAACTGGTCGTGGCGGACCCGCTGCTCTGGCTCGACCTGCTCGACCGCTACCGCGCGGCGCACTCCTGGTCGCCGAACTTCGGCTACCGGCTGGTCACCGAAGCCCTCCGGCAGTCGTCCGGGCGCGGCTGGGACCTGTCGGCGGTGCGGTCCCTGATCAACGCGGGTGAGCAGTGCACCCTGCCGGTGATGAGCCAGTTCCTGGCCGCCACCGCACCCTACGGTCTGGACCCCGGGGCGCTGGTGTCCGCCTGGGGCATGGCGGAGACCTGCACCGCGATCTGCTACCAGCCGTTCACCGAGCCGGGAGCCGTGCAGCACGTCCGCAAGGCGTCGCTGACCGGCGACCTCGAATGGGCCGGGGAGGACACGCCCGAGGCGGAGCGCACCACGTTCCTGAGCATGGGCCGCCCGGCGCCCGGCGCCCGGTTCCGGATCTGCGACGAGTCCGACCGGGTGCTGCCCGAGGGACGCGTCGGACGGCTCCAGGTCGCCTCGGCCCGGGTGACGCCCGGCTACCTGAACAACCCGCGGGCCAACGCGGAGGCGTTCCGCGGTGACGACTGGTTCGACACCGGTGACCTGGCCTACCTGCGGGACGGCGCGCTGGTGATCACCGGCCGCCGCAAAGAGGTCGTCGTCATCAACGGCACCCACTACTTCTGCCACGAACTGGAGGACGCCGCGGCATCCCTGGACGGCGTGACACCGGGCTCCGTCGCCGCGTGCGGGGTACCGGAGGCCGGCTCGGGCAGCGAGCGGCTCGTGATGTTCTTCGTCCCCCGGGACGACGGCGACACGGCCCGGGACGACGGCGACACGGCCGGCGGACGGACCGGAGCAGGCGCGGGCCTCCGCGTGGACGGCGGCCTCGCCGGCACCGTGCGCCGGGTCCGCTCCGAGATCGCACACCGATTCGGACTTCCCGCCTGGCGGGTGGTTCCCGTCACCGCCGCCGCGTTCCCCCGCACCACCAGCGGCAAGATCCAGCGCACCGCGCTGCGCGCCCGGTTCCTCGACGGCGCCTTCGACGACACCCTGCACGCCCTGGACGTCGTGGAGGGCAACGCCCGGACCGTTCCGGACGCCCTCCACCGGGCCGTGTGGGAGCCGCTCGTCACCACCGCCGGACCCGGCGGCGGACCGTCCACGCTCGACCCCGCTGCCACCGTCGTCGTCTCGGACACCCTGGGACTCGCCGACCGGCTCAGCGGCACCGACGGGCCCTTCGCACCGTCCGTCGTGGTCCGCCCGGGACAGCGCTACGAGCGCGAGAGCGACGGGCGGTACGCACTCGACCTCGCCGACCGCGGTCACTGGGACGCCCTGTGGGCCGATCTCAACGCGGCGGGCCGGACACCGGCCGGTCTGCTCTACCTCGCGGGCTACGCGGCACCGGTGCCGGACGGCCTGCCCGACGACCGGCTCCGGGCGGTGCTCGACGCGGCGGGCACCGGGCTGGTCACCGCCGTGCGGGCGCACCGGGCGGGCGGCGGAGCCGCGCTGCGCGTGCTGACCGTGAGCCGGGGTGTGCACCGGGTGACCGGCCAGGAGCCGCCGGCCGGGAGCACCGGGGCGCTCACCGCCGCCGTGGCGCAGTGCCTGGCACTGGAGTGGCCGGAAGCCGGCATCCGTCACATCGACCTGGCGGGCGCCGGTGCGGGCGCGGACGCCGACGCGCTGTGCGCGGCCGTACTCGGACGCGTCGGCCGTCCCGCTCCGGCGGGAGCCCCCGCAGCCCCCACGGACCCCGCAGCCTCTGCGGACCCCGCGGACCCCGCGGACCCCGCGGACCCCGCGGACCCTGCGGGCCTGGCCGGGGACGGTGGCGGGCCGGAGGCCGCCGAGGTGGCGCTGAGGTCCGGTCGGACCTACCGGCGGCGGCTCGTGAAGGTGCGGCCCGCCGCGCCGGGGGAGGACGGGCCCTCCTCGCCGTTGTTCACGGACGGCTCGTGCGTCGTCGTGACCGGCGGTCTGGGCGGCGTGGGCCGCGAGGTGCTGTCCGGACTGCTGCGCCGCTTCCGGCTGCGGGTGCTGGTCCTGGGCCGCACCCCTCCCGCCGAGGGGTCCGGACCCGCCCGGGCGCTGCGGCAGCTCGCCGCGCTGGGCGACGTCCGCCACCGCGTCGTCGACGTGACCGACCGCGCGGCCCTGGCGGCGGCCGTGGAGGAGGCCGAGCACGACTGGGGCCGGCCCCTGGACGCGGTGCTGCACCTGGCGGGCGTCTTCGTGCCGCGGCTGCTGGCCGACGAGAGCCCGGAGAGCTGGTGGTCCGGGCTGGCCGCGAAGACCGCCGGGGCGGTGCGCCTCGCCGAGCTGGTGCGGCATCGGCCGGGGGCGCAGTTCGTGTCGTTCTCCTCGCTGCTCACCGTCGCCCCTGCCGCCGAGTCGGCCTCGTACATCGCCGGGAACCGCTTCCTGGAGGCCTACCGGGACCAGTTGGCCTCGCAGGGGGTGCCGGGCCACTGCGTCGTGTGGGGCCTGTGGAGCGGGACCGGGGTCAATCGTGACAACCCGTACGAGATGGTGGCGCGGCGCCGCGGCGTGCTGGCGCTGTCTCCGGCCGAGGGACGTGACCTCGCGCGGGTGGTGCTGGCCCAGCCGCCGGGAACCTGCTTCGCCGGCCTCGACGACACCGTGCCCGCGCTGCGCGGCCTGTTCAGGCCCGCCCGCCCCGCGGCCCAGGAGCGGGTCGTGGTGGACGCCGTGAGCGACGCCGACGCCCTGCCGGTCCTGCGGGACGCCCGGGGGAACACCGTCCCGGTCACGGTCCGTGCCGCTGAGGCTGCCCCGGGCGAGGCCGGTGGCGCGGCGGGCGCGCCTGACACGGCCGACACGGCCGCGGCCGGTCCGGCGGACGCGGGCCGGCCGGTCGACGCGGGCCGCCCGGTGGCTGCTGCCGGCCCGGCGGTCGAGGGCGGCCCGGTGGCCTCGGGCCGTCCGCTGGACGCGTACGGCCCGGCGGGCGCCCGGGACGGGCATTCCGCCGAACCGGGACCTTCCGCCGGGCACACCGCGCCCGGCGCCGTCCCGCCCCGCGCGGGACGGGACCGGGCCGGACTGCGGCGGCTGGTGCTCACGGCGCTCTCGGACGCGGCCGGGACCGAGGTGGACGAGCGCCGGCCGTTCCACGAGAGCGGCCTCGGCTCGCTGCAGTTGATGCGCGCGCACGCCGCGATCGAACGGGCCCTGGACCGCACCGTGCCGCGCGCCCTGCTCTTCCGGTACCCGACAGCCGTGGAACTGGTGGACCACCTGGCCCGGGAGGACGCCGCCGGGGCCGCCCCGCACGGCCGCCCCGCACCGGACACCGGCCCGGCCGGGGACGCCGGACGGACCGCGGACCGGCGCATCGCCGTGGTCGGCATGGCCGGCCGCTTCCCCGGCGCGGCGGACCTGGACGCGTACTGGCGCCTCATCGACTCCGGCCGGTCGGCGCTGCGCACCTTCACCGCGCAGGAACTGGCCGCGGCGGGGGTGGACGGGACGGAACGGGCCCGGCCGGACCACGTCCCGGCGGGCGGCGCCCTGGAGGACGTGGACCTGTTCGACGCCGCCTTCTTCGGGATCAGCGCACGGGAGGCCGCGACGATCGACCCGCAGCAGCGGCTGCTGCTGGAGATCTGCCACCAGGCCCTGGAGGACGGCGGTTACGCGCGTCCGCTGCCCGACAGCCGCGTCGGCGTCTTCGCCACCACCGGAATGAACCTGCACGCCCTGCAGACGTACCTGCTGAACCAGCTCGCACCGACCCAGGACCTCACGGACCCGGTGACCGCGCTGCAGTTGGCCATCGGCAACCAGCCGGACTTCGCCGCCGGCCGCGTCGCCCACCGGCTCGGCCTGCACGGCCCGGCGATCGGGGTGCAGACGGCCTGCTCCAGCTCCCTGGTCGCCGTGCACCTGGCCGTACAGTCGCTGCTGAGCGGCGACGCGGACCTCGCGCTCGCCTGCGCCGCCGCCGTGCACGTGCCGCAGCACGCGGGCTACCGCCACGTCCCGGGCTCCGTCCTGTCCCG
>DASTDN010000566.1:0-13671 GCA_035710365.1 Streptomyces sp.
CTGCGCGAGGTCGTCGAGGAGGAGGTGCCCGCGCGCGCCCTGATGGCGGCCTACCGGCTGCCGCACGACGGCACGCGCGCGTGCGACGCGGCCGACCTGGCGCTGACCGTCCTCGGCGGCGGCGAGTCCTCCCGCCTGTACAACCGGCTGGTGCGCCGGGACCGTACGGCCGTCGCGGCCGGCTTCGGCCTGCTGCGGCTCGCCGGGGCGCCCTCGCTGGGCTGGCTGGACGTGAAGACGTCCGGCGACGTCGAGGTCCCCGTCATCGAGGCCGCCATCGACGAGGAACTCGCGCGGTTCGCCGCCGAGGGCCCCACGGCCGAGGAGATGGAGCGCGCCCAGGCCCAACTGGAGCGCGAATGGCTGGACCGGCTGGGCACGGTCGCGGGCCGCGCCGACGAACTGTGCCGCTACGCGGTCCTGTTCGGCGACCCGCAGCTCGCCCTGACCGCCGTGCAGCGCGTGCTGGAGGTGACCGCCGAGGAGGTCCAGGAGGTCGCCAAGGCCCGGCTGCGCCCCGACAACCGCGCGGTGCTCGTCTACGAACCGACGGCGCCCGAGGCCGGAGCCGGGGCGGAGACGGGCGACGACGCGACCGAAGCCACCGACGAGAACGAGGAGACGGCCAAGTGACCGACCTGGCCCCCATGGACTTCCACCCGCGTCCCGAGGGCGGCGAGCCCAAGCCCTGGGCGTTCCCGGCACCCGAGCGCGGCACCCTCGGCAACGGCCTCACCGTGCTGCGCTGCCACCGCCCCGGCCAGCAGGTCGTCGCCGTGGAGGTGCTCCTGGACGCGCCCCTGGAGGCGGAGCCGGACGGCTTGGACGGCGTCGCCACGATCATGGCGCGCGCCTTCTCCGAGGGCACCGACAAGCACTCCGCCGAGGAGTTCGCCGCGGAGCTGGAGCGCTGCGGCGCCACCCTCGACGCCCACGCCGACCACCCCGGGGTGCGCCTCAGCCTGGAGGTGCCCGCCTCCCGCCTCGCCAAGGGGCTGGGGCTGGTCGCCGACGCCCTCAGGGCGCCCGCGTTCGCCGACAGCGAGGTCGAGCGGCTCGTCCGCAACCGCCTCGACGAGATTCCGCACGAGCTGGCCAACCCGGCCCGGCGGGCGGCGAAGGAACTCTCCAAGGAACTGTTCCCGGCCGGTTCGCGCACGTCGCGCCCCCGCCAGGGCACCGAGGAGACGGTCGCCGCCATCGACTCCGCGGCCGTCCGCGCCTTCTACGAGCGGCATGTGCGGCCCGCCACCGCGACGGCCGTCGTCGTCGGTGATCTCACCGGTACCGACCTGGACGCCCTGCTCGGCGACACGCTCGGCGCGTGGACCGGCTCCGCGGCCGCCGCCCGTCCCGTGCCGCCGGTGACCGCCGACGACTCGGGCCGCGTCGTCATCGTGGACCGGCCCGGCGCAGTCCAGACGCAGTTGCTCATCGGCCGCGTCGGCCCGGACCGGCACGCGCGCGTGTGGCCCGCGCAGGTCCTCGGCACGTACTGCCTGGGCGGCACCCTCACCTCCCGCCTGGACCGCGTGCTGCGGGAGGAGAAGGGCTACACCTACGGGGTGCGGTCGTTCGCGCAGGTCCTGAGGTCCGCGCCGGACGGCTCGGGCGCGGCGATGCTCGCCATCAGCGGCTCCGTCGACACGGCGAGCACCGGCCCGGCCCTCCAGGACCTGTGGACGGTGCTGCGCACCCTCGCCGCGGAGGGCCTCACCGACGCCGAGCGGGACGTCGC
Source organism: Streptomyces sp. (assembly GCA_035710365.1). Taxonomy (GTDB): domain Bacteria; phylum Actinomycetota; class Actinomycetes; order Streptomycetales; family Streptomycetaceae; genus Streptomyces. The sequence continues at coordinate 1,739 of DASTDN010000566.1, forward strand.
GGTGCAGAACCTGGTGGGCGTCGCGCCCCTCAAGTACGAGACGGCGGCGGCCGTGGCCGGCACGCTCGCCGACCAGGTCGAGCAGCACCTGCCGGACGACTTCCAGGCCACGCTGTACCGTCAGCTCGCCGCGACCGGCACGGTGGAGGCCACGGCGGCCGTCGTCAGCGCCTTCCCCGGGGACCGGCTGGTGACGGTCCTGGTGGGCGACGCGGCCCAGATCAAGGCGCCCGTCGAGGCCCTCGGCATCGGAGACGTCAAGGTCGTGTCGGCCGAGTAGGACCTCGGCCGACGAGTCGTCAGGAACACCCGCGCCCGGGGCCCCGGTGGCTGAAGTGCCACCGGGGCCCCGGCATGTCGGAATTGGCGGGCTTTGCGGGGGAGGCGGGTCGTCTGACCTGTGGCATGCGCTACAAAAGCCGCGATCGGTTTGGGGATTGAAAGATGTCCCGTTTAGCGTCGTCCGGTCTGTTCGTCGGGCAGTGCGCCGCACCCGCGGCACCGGACAGTCATCGCCGAGTCCCCCACGGCGCGAGCCGGGGGAGCCGGGGACCCACCAGCAGTCCCTGGGGTGAATCGGACGCCCCGCGCGCACCGCGAGGGGGTCCGTAGGAGACCTTCCTGCTCCGAACCCGTCAGCTAACCCGGTAGGCGAGAGGGAAGGAAAGGACAAGCCGCCACATGGCGTTCACGCGCGCCACCGGGAAGCACCGTCGCCCCGGCCGTATCCAGCGCTCCACCGTCCGCGCGGCGGGCGTGGCCGCACTCGCCACCACCGGCGTCGTCGGCACCCTCGCGGCCCCGGCGCTCGCCGCCGCACCCGCCGCCGAACAGACCGGTCTCACCCCGGTCGTCCGCATCGGCGACACCGTCGCCGCCGAGATCGACGCCCAGGCCGCCGCCCAGCAGCAGGCCGCCGAAGCGGCGAAGGCGGAGCGCACAGCCCTCGAAGCCGCCCGCGAGAAGGCGGCGAGGGCCGCGGCCGAGGCCGCCGAACGGGCCCGGCAGGCCAAGGAGCGAGCCGCCCGCGCGGCCGAGCGCAGACGCCTGAACAGCTACGTCGCCCCGATCTCCGGTTCGTACGTCTCCACCGCTTACCGGAGCGGCGGAGCCCTCTGGTCCTCCGGCAGCCACACCGGCATCGACTTCCACGCCTCCGGCGGCACTCCCGTCCGCGCGGTCGGCTCCGGCACCGTCGTCGAGGCGGGCTGGGGCGGCGCGTACGGCAACCAGGTCGTCATCCGCATGAACGACGGCACGTACACCCAGTACGGTCACCTGTCCTCCCTCGGTGTCTCGGCCGGGCAGCAGGTCACCCCGGGCACACGGATCGGCCTGTCCGGCGCCACCGGCAACGTCACGGGCGCCCACCTGCACTTCGAGGCGCGCACCGCCCAGGAGTACGGCTCCGACATCGACCCCGTCGCCTACCTCCGCTCGCACGGCGTGAACGTCTGAGCCGAGCCCCGGCACGACCCGCGCCCGCCCAGGCCGGCCGCACCGGCACGACCGGCCCCGGCCCCGTCCCGCCCGCCCTGCCCCGGCCCGGCCCGCTGGCCCTGTCCCAGCCCGCCGACCGGGGCTCTCCGGCGCCCGGGGCCGGACATCCGGGCCGGACACCCTGGGCCGTGGGGCAAACACGAGGGAAGGACTCCCTGGAGCCTGGGCGACCCCCGGGCCCAGGGCAGACACGAGGAAAGGGCACCCGGGCGGGCCTGCGCGGAGCACGCGGAGAGGACCCGCGCAGAAGCCCGGAACATCCCGCCAAGGCCGCCCGGAAGACACACGTCCAAAAACGACCCATGAATTCCCCATCGTTGCCCGAAATTCCGGACCATTGTCATAGAGTCACGGAACACGCGTCCATCGTCGGCGTCTCACGGGGAAGGCGGAGGTCGGTCATGAGTATTCCGGCGCATTCGGTGTGCACGGCGATCCGGGACGACATCGTCGCGGGTGTCCACGAGCGCGGCAGCCGCCTCACCGAGGAACTCCTCGCCCGCCGCTACGGCGTTTCCCGCGTCCCCGTCCGCGAGGCCCTGCGCACCCTGGAGGCCGAGGGCTTCGTCGTCACGCGGCGGCACGCGGGGGCGTGCGTGGCGGAACCCACCGAGTACGAGGCCGCCGACCTGCTGGAGATGCGGCTGCTGCTGGAGCCGCTCGCCGCCTCACGGGCCGCCCAACGGCGCACGGAGGCGCATCTGAAGGTACTGCGCGGCCTGGTCCGGCTCGGCCAGGAGCGAGCCCGCCTCGGCGGCGGCGACGACCTGCACTCCCTGAGCGGCTGGTTCCACGAGACCCTCGCGCAGGCCTCCGGCAGCCAGGCGCTGGCCTCGACGCTGACCCAGGTGCGCCACAAGATCGCGTGGATGTACGCGGTGCAGCCCCCCGCCGACCCGGCGGAGACCTGGGTGGAACACGGTGCCATAGTCGACGCCGTCGCCCGCGGTGACGGGGTACGCGCGCGTGCCGTCACGGCGCGGCACACCGAGCGCTCCGGCACGGCCCACCGGCTCCGGTTCGGCTCCCCGGCCGGCACCCGCACCGTGCGCGCGACCGGGCCGCACGCCGGACCCGCCCGCATGCGGAATCGCACCGGATGAGACAACGGACCGCACGCGGGGCGGAACCGCACGCGCCGCCGCCCCCGCACGCCGGCCCTGCCCGCACACGCCGCCGCGCACCGCCCACCCGGAACCGCACCGCATCCCCGACCGCACCGCATCCGGAACCCGGAACCGCGCCGCACCCGGCACCCGACCGTCCGGGGAGGTGCCGGTCCAGCATCAGGGGGTCCGGGACCTGGATCGGCGTCGTCTCTAACCAGCGGCTCAGCGACGACGGCCCCTCCGAGGAACCCGCAACACCCCGGACACACACCGGGGACCCCGAATCCACGGGCCCGCCGTATACGCGAAGCGCATTCCGGAGACGGCCCGACCGCCATGCCTTTTTTCGCGTGTCGCGAATTCGGGAAAGGGGTTTCTCCCGTGTGCCCGCTTTCCCGCCGGAGAGCCGCACCACGCCAAGAAAACCTCTCGAAAACACATCGAGAACCCGTCGAACATCCGGAGCGCGACGGCGACCGGACCCCGCTGAAAACGCGCGGAGCCGTTCTCGCCGGAAAACAGAGCCGTTCCGCCGGAAAACGGAGCCGCGCGCCTGCCCGAAAAGGAGCCGTGCGCCCGCCAAAGAGGTGCCGTGCCCGCCGGAAAGCGGAACACGGCACCGGCCCCCTGACGTCCGACGGCTCAGACGGTCTCCGGAAGCTCCTCAAGACCCTCGGCGACCAGCTTCGCCAGACGGTCCAGGGCCGCGTCGGCGCCCTCCGCCTCCGAGGCGAGCACGATCTCCTCGCCGCCCCGGGCGCCGAGACCCAGCACGGCCAGCATGGACGCCGCGTTGACGGGACTCCCCCCGGCCTTGGCGATCGTCACCGGGAGGCCCGACGCCGTGGCGGCCCGGACGAAGATGGAGGCGGGGCGGGCGTGGAGACCCTCGGCCCAGCCGACGTTGACGCGGCGCTCAGCCATGTGATGCTGCCCTTCAGATGTCCCAGGATGGTCCGGACGAGTTTCCCGCAGTGCGGAGCGTGCCCACAGTGGCGCTCCGCGGCGAGACCTCGCGGCCGGGTCCCCGCGGCGCCCGTTCCCCACACACTGCCCCGCGCCGTCGTCGTACGCGAGCCGTACTCTGGGCCCCATGCACACCGCGCCGGACCGCCACGAGTACCCCGCCCACTGGGAGGCGGACGTGGTGCTGCGCGACGGAGGCACGGCGCGCGTCCGCCCCATCACCGAGGACGACGCCGAGCGCCTGGTCAGCTTCTACGAGCAGGTCTCCGACGAGTCGAAGTACTACCGCTTCTTCGCGCCCTACCCGCGCCTGTCCGCGAAGGACGTCCGCCGTTTCACGCATCACGACTTCGTGGACCGGGTGGGCCTGGCGGCCACGGTGGGCGGCGAGTTCATCGCCACCGTGCGCTACGACCGCATCGGCCCCGACGGCGCGCCCGCCGCCTCCGGCCGGCCGGCCCCCGATCCCCCCGGGGAAGGGGACACCACACCCCCCGAGGGAGCACACGGCGCCCCCGGCCGGGCCGTCTCCGACGAGGCCGAGGTCGCCTTCCTCGTCCAGGACGCCCACCAGGGCCGCGGCGTCGCATCCGCCCTGCTCGAACACATCGCGGCCGTCGCGCGGGAGCGCGGAATCCGCCGCTTCGCCGCCGAGGTGCTGCCCGCCAACAGCAAAATGATCAAAGTCTTCACCGACGCGGGCTACACCCAGAAACGCAGCTTCGAGGACGGCGTCGTCCGCCTGGAGTTCGGCCTGGAACCCACCGACCGCTCCCTCGCCGTGCAGTACGCGCGCGAGCACCGCGCCGAGGCGCGCTCCGTGCAGCGACTGCTCACCCCCGCCTCCGTCGCCGTCATCGGCGCCGGCCGCGCCCCCGGCGGAGTGGGCCGCAGCATCCTCGGCAACATCCGGGACGCCGCCTTCACCGGCCGCCTGTACGCCGTGAACCGGGCGCTGCCCGAGGACCAGAAGGACATCGACGGCGTGCCCGCCCACCGCTGCGTGGCGGACATCGGCGAGCCGGTCGACCTCGCCGTCGTCGCCGTGCCCTCCGAGCAGGTGCCCCGGACCGTCACGGAATGCGGTGAGCACGGCGTCCGCGGCCTCGTCGTGATCACCGCCGGGTACGCCGAGAGCGGGCCGGAAGGCCGCGAACGCCAGCGTGAACTCGTCCGCCACGCGCGCGCGTACGGCATGCGGATCATCGGGCCGAACGCCTTCGGCATCATCAACACCTCCCCCCGCGTCCGGCTCAACGCCTCCCTCGCGCCCGAACCGCCCAGGCCCGGCCGGATCGGCCTGTTCGCCCAGTCCGGCGCCATCGGCATCGCCCTGCTCTCCCGGCTGGACCGGCGTGGTGGCGGCGTCACCGGCGTCACCGGCGTGTCGACCTTCGTCTCCTCCGGCAACCGCGCCGACGTCTCCGGCAACGACGTCCTGCAGTACTGGTACGACGACCCCGACACCGACGTCGTCCTCATGTACCTGGAGTCGATCGGCAACCCCCGCAAGTTCACCCGCCTCGCCCGGCGCATGGCCGCGGCCAAACCGCTCGTGGTCGTCCAGGGCGCCCGGCACAGCGGCGCGGCCCCGCCCGGACACGCGGTACGCGCCACCCGCCTGCCGCACGCCACGGTCTCGGCGCTGCTGCGCCAGGCCGGAGTGATCCGCGTCGACACGATCACCGAACTGGTCGACGCGGGCCTGCTGCTGGCCCGCCAGCCCCTGCCGTCCGGCCCGCGCGTGGCGATCCTCGGCAACTCCGAGTCCCTCGGCCTGCTCACCTACGACGCCTGCCTCACCGAGGGCCTGCGCCCGCAGCCGCCCCAGGACCTGACGACCGGCGCCACGCCGGAGGACTTCCACGCGGCCCTGCGCCGCGCGCTCGCCGACGACACGTCCGACGCGGTCGTCGTGACCGCGATCCCCACGGTCGGCGAGGACCGCGCCGGTGACGCGGCACTGGCCGAGGCCCTGAGGTCGGCCGCCGCGACCGTCCCGTCCAAACCGGTCCTCGTCGTACACGTCGAACTGGGCGGCCTCGCGAACGCCCTCTCGGCAGCGACCAGCACCGCCCCCGCGACCAGCACCGCCCCCGCGGCCGGTACCGTCCCCGCAGCCGGCGCCGCCCCCGGGACCCCGCCCGCCGAGCCGTCGGACCCCACCCCGCCGGGCCCCCCGCCCCCGGGCGGTCCTCCCGCTTCCGAAGCCCCCTCGTCCCGCCTCATCCCCGCCTACCCCGCCGCCGAGCGCGCCGCACGCGCGCTGGCCGAGGCCGTCCGGTACTCCCAGTGGCGGCGGGACGCCGCCCACCCCGGCAAGGTGCCCGAGTTCGAGGACATCGACCAGAAGGGCGCCGCCGAACGCATCGACGGCCTCCTCGCGCGCGGGCGGGGCTTCACGCCCGACGAGGACGAGACCCGAGACCTGCTCGCCGCGTACGGCATCCACGTCCACCGCGCCCTGCCCGCCACCACCCCCGACGAGGCCGCCGCTGCCGCCGCCGGCCTCGGTTACCCCGTCGCCCTGAAGGCCACCGCCCCGCACCTGCGCCACCGCGCCGACCTCGGCGGCGTGCGCCTGGACCTCGCCGACGAGGACCAACTGCGCCGGGCCTTCGCGGAGCTCACCGAACTGTTCGGAGCGCCGGAGGAACTGCGTCCCGTGGTGCAGCGCATGGCACCGCGCGGCGTGGACACCGTCGTGCGGGCCGTGATCGACCCGGCGGCCGGTGCCGTGCTCTCCTTCGGGCTCGCCGGAGCCGCCTCGCAGTTGCTCGGAGACACCGCACACCGGCTGATTCCCGTCACCGACCGCGAGGCGACCTCTCTCGTGCGGTCCCTGCGCACGGCGCCGCTGCTGTTCGGATGGCGCGGTTCCACCCCCGTCGACATTCCCGCGCTGCAGGAAGTGCTATTGAGAGTGTCTCGTCTGGTGGACGACCATCCCGAAGTCGTGGCGGTCACTCTGGAGCCCGTCGTGGTCGCTCAGCAGGGGCTGAGCGTCCTCGCGGCCTCGATACGCCTTGCGCCGCCGCCCGCGCGCGGTGAGCTGGGACCGCGTACCCTCCCGGCGTACTGAGCGGAATCACCGCCGCAACACCGCCAGTGCCATTGCCGGAACAGCCATGGGGGACCCGTCCGGACCGGCCCGAGCGGTGCCTCGCAGTCAGTGGTCCCCCGTAGGATGGGCGCATGGCCAAGACCAGTACGACGACCCAGGGGCTGCGTGCGGCGATCGAGCGCAGCGGCTACTACCCGGCCCTCGTGGCCGAGGCGGTGGAGGCCGCTGTGGGCGGCGAGCCCGTCCGGTCGTACCTGGTCCACCAGGAGACCACGTTCGACCAGAACGAGGTGCGGCGGCACGTGACGGTGCTCGTCCTCACCGGCAACCGCTTCATCGTCAGCCACACCGACGAACAGGCCGCCGACAGCACCTCCCCGACGCCGTACGCCACGACGTCGACCGAGTCCGTGAAGCTGAGCCGGATCTCGTCGATCGTCGTCAGCCGCGTCGTCGCCAACCCCGAGTCGTACACACCGGGCACCCTGCCCAGAGAGGTCGTGCTGACCATCGGCTGGGGCGCCGTCGCCCGCATCGACCTGGAGCCCGCCGCCTGCGGCGACCCCAACTGCGAGGCGGACCACGGCTACACGGGCAACTCGACGGCCGACGACCTGAGCCTGCGCGTCAGCGAGGCCGGCGACGGCCCGGAGACGGTGCGCCAGGCCCTCGTCTTCGCCCAGGCCCTCTCCGAGGCGACGGCGACCGTGGGTCCGACGGACTGATGGCGCAGCCCGCCGCCTGGGACCACCACCCGGAACCACTCGCCCCGGACACCGCCCCGCTGCCCGCGTACGGCTCCGGGTCGCTCGCCGACCTGCTGCCCACGCTCGCCGCGGGCATGGGCGTACCGGACACGACCGCCGCCATCGCCGAACTGACCCCCGCCGACCGCAACTGCGTCTTCCTGATCGACGGCCTCGGCTGGGAGCAACTGCGGGCACATCCCGACGAGGCGCCCTTCATGGCCTCCTTGCTCGCCTCCTCGCGCGGCGGCACCGGCCGCCCGATCACCACCGGCTACCCGGCGACCACCGCCACCTCCCTCGCCTCCGTGGGGACCGGCCTGCCGCCCGGCGCCCACGGCCTGCCCGGCTACACGGTGCGCAACCCGGACACCGGCGAGCTGATGAACCAGCTCCGCTGGCAGCCGTGGACCCCGCCGGCCACCTGGCAGCCGTACCCGACGGTCTTCCGCCTCGCCCAGGAGGCGGGAGTGCACGCCGCGCAGGTGACCTCCCCGACCTTCGCGAACACCCCGCTGACGAAGGTCGCCCTCAGCGGCGGCGCCTTCCACGGGCTCCTCGCCGGCGAGGACCGCATGGACACCGCGGCCCAGCAGCTCGCCGCCGCCGACCGCTCCCTCGTCTACACGTACTACGCCGAGGTCGACGGCGCCGGACACCGCTTCGGCGTGGACTCCGACACCTGGCGCGGCCAGCTCATGTACGTCGACCGCCTGGTGCAGCGCCTCGCCGAGCAGCTCCCGCCCCGCAGCGCGCTCTACGTCACCGCCGACCACGGCATGATCGACGTGCCGTTCGACGAGGACCACCGCATCGACTTCGACCTCGACTGGGAGCTGCGCGCCGGCGTCGCCCTGCTCGGCGGGGAGGGCCGCGCCCGGCACGTCTACGCGGTACCGGGCGCGCAGAACGACGTGCTCACCTGCTGGCGCGAGGTGCTCGGCGAGCAGTTCTGGGTGGCCTCGCGGGACGAGGCCGTCGCGGCGGGCTGGTTCGGGCCGCACATCGACGAGCGGGTGTACGGCCGCATCGGCGACGTCGTGGCCGCGGCCCGCGACGACGTGCTGCTCATCGCCTCCGAGCGGGAGCCGAAGGAGTCGTTGATGGTCGGCAACCACGGTTCGCTGACCCCCGCCGAACAACTGGTCCCCCTCCTCGAAGTACGCTCCTGACCGGCCATGCGGCCCCGTTCCATCGAAAGGCGCTCAACCCCCCATGCCCGAGCTGGTGTTCTTCTCCGGAACGATGGACTGCGGGAAGTCGACGCTGGCTCTCCAGATCGAGCACAACCGCTCGGCACGCGGCCTCGCCGGGATGATCTTCACGCGGGACGACCGGGCCGGTGAGGGCAAGTTGTCCTCCCGCCTCGGCCTGGTCACCGACGCGGTCGAGATCGGCGACCGCACGGACCTGTACGCCCACCTCGTCGAGCACCTCTCGCACGGCCGCCGCGCGGACTACGTCATCGCCGACGAGGCGCAGTTCCTCGCCCCGGAGCAGGTCGACCAGCTCGCCCGCGTCGTGGACGACCTGGAGCTCGACGTCTACGCCTTCGGCATCACGACCGACTTCCGCAGCAAGCTGTTCCCCGGCTCCCAGCGGCTGGTGGAACTCGCCGACCGCGTCGAGGTGCTGCAGGTCGAGGCGCTGTGCTGGTGCGGCGCCCGCGCCACGCACAACGCCCGCACCATAGGCGGCGTCATGGTCGTCGAGGGTGCCCAGGTGGTCGTCGGCGACGTCAACCACTCCCCGGACGAGATCGGCTACGAGGTGCTGTGCCGCCGGCACCACCGCCGCCGCATGACGTCGGCGTCGGCCCGCGCGGCGGCCCTCTCCCCGGACGTCCTGCCGGTGTCCCCGATCTGACGGGCCGGACCCCCGGGTCACGACGGCTCCTGCGGCCCCTCGCCCCTCACCCGGCCCCGCACAGCAGCGAGAACCGCGCCCCCTCCGGATCCGCCACCGTGGCCACCCGTCCCCGGGCCCTGTCCCCGGCGGGCACGAGAACCCGGCCGCCGAGCGCCACCACCCGCTCCAGCGCGTCATCGAGATCGGCGACCTGGAAGGACGTGATCCAGTGCGGCCCGCGACCCGGTCCCAGAGCTGGGCCCCCGCTGCTCACACCGGCGACCGCCCGGCCGTCGACGTGCAGCGTCACCTCGTCGCCCCCGCCGCGGGCCCCGGCCTCCGCCTCGTGGCCGAACACCGCGGCGTAGAACTTCGCGGTACGGGCCGGCTCGTAGGTCAGCAGCTCGTTCCAGGCAGGCGTGCCCGGTACGCCGGTGACCGCCGCGCCGAGGTGCGCCGCGGCCTGCCAGATGCCGAACACCGCACCCGACGGGTCGGAGCCGATGGCCAGGCGCCCGGCATCGGCCGCGTCCAGCGGCCCCACACCGATCGTCCCGCCGTACGACCGCACCGCGTCGGCGGTCGCGTCCACGTCGTCGGAGGCGAGGTACGGCGTCCAGGCGACGGGCAGCCGGCGCCCCTCGGGCAGCCGGCCGATGCCCGCGACCTCACGTCCGTCCACCAGGGCCCGCGCGTAAGGGCCGAGCGGCTGCGGGCCGGGCCGGAACTCCCAGCCGAACAGTGCTCCGTAGAAGGCCCGGGTCGCGTCCACCGCGTGCACCGTCAGACTCACCCAGCAGGGCGTGCCCGGCGCGTACCGGCCGGGTTCCGCTGCGGACGGGCTGCCCGGCCCCCGTGCGTCGGTCATCGTCACTCTCTTCCCGGCCCCTCACGGGGGCCGTGGTCGCGTGCGCCCGCCGCTCGGTTCCGGTGGCCGCACCACCGCTGGCGACCGCGCGCACGGCGTGTGCTCGTCCCCGTACGCCATGTCACCGAGACGGTCCGGCCGAGCAGATTAGCCGGACACGGCCGACCGGACCACCTGTTGCGCGAGGATGGTGACCATGAACGCCACCATCTCCGCATCCCGACTCGCGAGCGAACTGGCGGGCGGGGACCCGCCCGTGCTGCTGGACGTCCGCTGGCAGCTGAGCGTCGCCAAGGTCTCCGGTGAACCGCCCTTCGACGGGCGTGCCGCGTACGCGTCCGGCCACCTGCCCGGAGCCGTCTTCGTCGACCTGGACGGGGAGTTGGCGGGGGAGCCCGGCACGGCGGGCCGCCATCCGCTGCCCGCGCTTGGGGTGTTCGGCGCCGCGATGCGCCGTGCGGGCGTGTCGGCACGGCGGCCGGTGGTCGCGTACGACGGCGGGCAGGGCTGGGCGGCGGCCCGCGCCTGGTGGCTGCTGCGCTGGACGGGTCACCCGAACGTGCGAGTGCTCGACGGCGGGTTGCCGGCCTGGCAGGGGCCGCTGGAGACGTCGGCGCCCACTCCGGCGGAGGGCGACTTCGAGCCGGTGCCTGGCGCGACGGAACTGCTGGACGCCGACGGCGCCGCCTCGTTGGCCCGCTCCGGCGTGCTGTTCGACGCCCGTGCGGGGGAGCGGTACCGGGGCGAGGTGGAACCGATCGACCGGGTCGGCGGGCACATCCCGGGCGCCGTGTCCGCCCCGGCCGGCGACAACGTCGCGGCAGACGGGCGGTTCCTGCCCGCCGAGGACCTCCGGGCGCGCTTCGAGGCGCTCGGCGTGTCCGGGGGCTCGGACGTCGGCGTGTACTGCGGCTCCGGCGTGTCCGGCGCCCACGAGGTGCTGGCCCTGGCGGTGGCGGGCATTCCGGCCGCGCTGTACGTCGGTTCGTGGTCGGAGTGGTCCTCGGACCCGCGGCGCCCGGTCGCGACGGGCCCCGACCCCCAGTAGCCGCCCGGACGCGAGTGAGGGCCCGCGCCACCGGCACGGACCCTCACTCCACTTCTGCGGCCGGCCCCGCGGCTACTCCTGCTTCTTGCGCCGCGTCCCGAACACGATCTCGTCCCAACTGGGCACGGCCGCGCGGCGGCCCGGACGGACGCCGTCCGCCTCGGCCTGGCGGTCGGTGGAACCGATCAGCCGGTCGCGGTGACTGCCCACCGAACGCGGCATGAGCACGTCGGCGTAGGCCGAACCGGCGGACGCCGCGGGCGCGGGCGGCTCCTCCGCCTCGGGCTCCGGCTGCTCGTCCGCGTCGGGCTCCGAGGGGCGCTCGGGCACCACGAGGTCCCCCCGGAAGCTCGGAACGGCCTCCAGGAGGCTGGTCAGCGAGTCCCGTTCGCCCGAGGCCGTGGCCGCGAGGTCCTCCGCGGACTCGGACGGCGCGGCGGGCAGACCCGGCCGGTCCAGGGAACGGTCCAGCGGGCGGTCGCGCGGCAGCCGGGCGATGCGTGGCACGAAGGGGAAGCTGGGCTCGGCGGAGGCGAGGTCGTCGGACTCGCCGATCAGCGAACGCGCCTCCTCGTCGACGGCCTGGACGAGCCGTCGCGGCGGGTCGTACGTCCAGCTCGCCGAGTGCGGTTCGCCCGCGACCCGGTAGACCAGCATGACCTCCCAGGTGCCGTCGTCACGGCGCCAGGAGTCCCACTGCACGGTGTCCTTCTCGACGCCGCGCAGCAGCAGACGCTCCTGGACGGCCTCACCCAGCGGCGGGCCGGAGTTCTCGCCGGGGCGG
>DASTDN010000567.1:0-4546 GCA_035710365.1 Streptomyces sp.
AGATGTCCGTTGGTGATCGGGTCGAACGACCCGGGGCAGACGGCGCGGCGCACTGGTGATCCCTCGCTCTCCGGTCCGGTCATCGTGCGTCTTCGCACGTAGAGGCGGCGCGACCGTACCAAAACGTTCCCTCGCCGTAGCGTCGGGACCGGAGGGCTTCGAAGCCCTCCGGCCACGGGAACGTGCCGCCTCTGGTGCTGCGCTCCACGGTGACCAGCGCATCGCCCGCGAGCCAGCCTTCCGTGCGCAGTGTGAGCAGGATCTCCCGAAGATCGCCGTCGGACACGGCGTAGGGCGGGTCCAGGAACGCGATGTCGTACGGCCGCTGCGGGGGTGCCGTGCGGATGATCTGTTCGGCTTTGCCCGCTCTCACCTCGGCGCCGGGCAGGCCGAGGGACTTCACGTTCTCCCGGACGGTGCGGGCCGCGCGGGCGTCGGCCTCGACCAGGAGGGTGTGGCCCGCACCGCGGGACAGGGCCTCCAGGCCCACGGCTCCGGAGCCGGCGTACAGGTCGAGGACCCGCTCGCCGTCGAGGGGGCCACCCAGGAGGGACTGCCAGGTGGAGAACAGGCCTTCGCGGGCGCGGTCGGAGGTGGGGCGGGTGCCGGTCCCCGGGGGGACGGCCAGGCGGCGTCCGCCGGCCGCGCCGGCGATCACGCGGGTCATGTGGGGTCCTTGTTCCTGGTCTTCGGGGATCTTGTCCTTGCGGTCCTGGCTTGCGGGTTCAGTCTGGCAGGCGGGGGTGGGGGTTGTGTTCCGCCGTGTCCGGCCGCGGGGCGCGTCAGCCCTTTTCCAGGTACTGCTCCCTCTCCTCGTCCAGGAGGGCGTCCAGGGCCGTGCGCAGGGCCGGCAGGCGGGTGAGTTCGGGGTCGGCCGCGACGACCGCCGCGGCCTCCCGGCGGGCCTCGGCGATGACGTCCTCGTCCTCGATGACGGCGAGCACGCGGAGGCTGGAGCGGGTGCCGGACTGGGCCTGGCCTAGGACGTCGCCCTCCCGGCGCTGCTCAAGGTCGATGCGGGAGAGTTCGAAGCCGTCCAGGGTGGAGGCCACGGCGGCCAGGCGCTGCCGGGCCGGGCTCGCCTCGGGCATCTCCGTGACGAGCAGGCACAGGCCGGGCGCGGAGCCCCGGCCGACCCGGCCGCGGAGCTGGTGGAGCTGGGAGACGCCGAAGCGGTCGGCGTCCATGATCACCATCGCGGTGGCGTTCGGGACGTTGACGCCGACCTCGATGACCGTCGTGGCGACCAGGACGTCGGTGTCGCCGGCGGCGAAGCGGCGCATCACCGCGTCCTTGTCGTCGGGGTGCATGCGGCCGTGCAGGACCTCCACGCGCAGGCCCTTGAGGGGGCCTTTCGCGAGGTGGCCGGCGACGTCGAGGACGGCGAGCGGCGGGCGCTTGTCCCCTTCGGCCTCGGGGGACTTGTCCCCGTCGCCTCCGGCGGACTTGGGCCCGCCGGCCCGCGCGCCGGTCCCGGCGTCGCCCGCCCCGCCTGCCCCGCCGGTCCTCCTGCCGGGCTTGTCGTCCTCCTCGTCACCGATGCGGGGGCACACCACGTACGCCTGGTGGCCGCCCTCGGCCTCCTCTCGCACCCGCTCCCACGCGCGGGTGAGGAAATGGGGTTTGTCGGCGGCGGGGACGACATGGCTGGCGATCGGGGAGCGGCCGGCCGGGAGCTGGTCCAGGACGGAGGTCTCCAGGTCGCCGAAGACGGTCATGGCGACCGTGCGCGGGATGGGGGTTGCGGTCATGACCAGCAGGTGCGGGGGCTGCCTGCCCTTGCCGCGCAGGGCGTCGCGCTGCTCCACACCGAAACGGTGCTGCTCGTCCACGACGACCAGGCCGAGGTCGTGGAACTGGACCTTGTCCTCGATCAGCGCGTGCGTGCCGATGACGATGCCGGCCTCGCCGGTGGCCAGGTCGAGCAGGGCGCCGCGCCGGGCAGCGGTGCCCATGGAGCCGGTGAGCAGCACGACCTTGGTGGCGTGCTCCGCGCCGCCGAGCATGCCGCCCTCGGCCAGCTCGCCCATCATCTCCACGACCGACCGGTGGTGCTGCTGGGCGAGGACCTCGGTGGGCGCCAGCATCGCGGCCTGTCCGCCCGCGTCGACCACCGCGAGCATGGCCCGCAGCGCGACCATCGTCTTGCCGCTGCCCACCTCCCCCTGGAGCAGGCGGTGCATCGGATGGTCCGTGGCGAGGTCGGCGAAGATCTCCCCGGAAACGCGCCGCTGGCCCTCGGTGAGGGTGAAGGGGAGGCGGGCGTCGAAGGCCGTGAGCAGGCCTTCCGGTTCCGGCCTGCGGGGGACGGCCGGGAGCTGGGTCTCCGCGTGACGGCGGCGGGCCAGGGCCACCTGGAGGACGAACGCCTCGTCCCACTTCAGGCGGGCGCGGGCATCGGCGATGTCCGCCTTGGTCTGCGGGCGGTGGATCTTCAGCAGGGCCTCGGGGAGCGGGACCAGGCCGCGGCCCTCGCGCAGGCTCCCGGGGAGCGGGTCGAGGGCCTCCCGCGCGCTGGGCAGCACCGTCTGGATCGCCTTGCCGATCTTCCAGGACTCCAGCTTCGCGGTGGCCGGGTAGATCGGGATGAGCGCGCCCGCCCAGGTGCCGGCGGCGTCCTCGGTGTCCTCGGCGTCCTCCCCGCGCAGCAGTTCGTAGGCCGGATGTGCCAGTTGCAGGCGGCGGTTGAAGACGGAGACCTTGCCCGCGAAGAGGGCGCGGGTGCCGGGGAGGAGTTCCTTGTGGGGTTTGTGGACGCCGTTGCCGAAGAAGACCAGTTGGAGGCGGCCGCTGCCGTCGGTGATCGTCACTTCCAGGCGCTGGCCCTTGCCGCGCGGCGCCCGGGAGGAGGCGAAGCTGTGCAGGCGGGCGTCGGCGACCTGGGCGACCACCGTGACGTGCTCGTCCATGGGGAGGTCGGCGAGGTGGGTGAGCCGGCCGCGCTCCTCGTATCTGCGCGGGTAGTGGTGGAGGAGGTCGCCGACCGTGTGCAGGCCGAGGTGCTCGGCCATCACCTTCGCGGTGGCGGGGCCGAGCACCGAGGTGAGCGGTTGGTGCAGAGGTTCGTTCAGCGCGGGCACGGAATCCATTGCACACCACACCACTGACATCGCCGTATACGCCGTTCGAAAGCCCTGGTCGCACGGCTGGTCCGGGCCTTAGGATGGCGCGCTCCGGCCATCTCGCGGTCACCGCCCCGGCGGGACCGCCCGACCCCGCGCCGCATCCTGATCCCCCCACCGGCGCCGTGACGATGGACTCCCAGATCTCACAGTCATCGCAGTCAGCGCAGCCGCCCCGGCGGTCCCAGGACTCCCCCGCGTCGACGGGGGACCGGACGCCTCACACCTTCCAGGTCGACCTGCGCGGCCTGGTGGACCTGCTCTCCCACCACCTGTACTCCAGCCCCAGGGTGTACCTGCGCGAACTGCTGCAGAACGCCGTGGACGCCATCACGGCCCGCCGCGCGCACGAGCCCGGCGCCCCGGCGCTCGTACGGCTGTACGCCGACGGGGACGCGGGCGGCGGGCTGCGCGTGGAGGACAGCGGCATCGGGCTCACCGAGGCCGACGTGCACGACCTGCTGGCCACGATCGGGCGCAGTTCCAAGCGCGCCGACGCCCTCCAGGAGGCACGTTCGGACTTCCTCGGGCAGTTCGGCATAGGCCTGCTGGCCTGCTTCGTGGTCGCCGACCGGATACGTGTCGTCAGCCGCAGCGCCCGTACGCCGGACGCGCCGCCCGTGGAGTGGACGGCGAGCGACGACGGTTCGTACACCGTGCGGACGCTGCCGGACGACGCGCGGCCCGAGCCGGGCACCACCGTGCATCTGCGCGCGCGTGCCGGTGCCGCCGAGTGGCTGACGGTCGTGCGGGTGCGTGAGCTGGCGCGGGACTTCGGCTCGCTGCTGCCGTACGACGTGCGGGTGGGCGAGGAGGCGGTCACGGACCTGCCGGCGCCCTGGGACCGGCCGTACCCGAGCCCCGGGGCGCGGCGCGTGGCGCTGGCGAGGCACTGTCACGAGCTGTTCGGGTTCACTCCGCTGGACTCGATCGACCTGGACGTGCCCGCGGCGGGTGTGCGGGGCGTGGCGCACGTCCTGCCGGCGGCGGTGAGTCCGGCGCAGCGCGCGGGTCACCGGGTGCATCTGAAGGGCATGCTGCTGACGGAGCGGGCCGACCAGCTCCTGCCGGACTGGGCGTTCTTCGTGCGGTGCGTCCTGGACACGGACAGCCTGCGGCCGACGGCCTCGCGCGAGTCGCTGTACGAGGACGAGACGCTGGCCGCGGTGCGCGAGGCGCTCGGTGAGCGCGTCCGGTCGTGGCTGACGGGGCTCGCCACGGGCGACCCGGAGCGGCTGTCGGCGTTCCTCGCGGTGCACCACCTGGGGGTGAAGTCCCTCGCGCGGCACGATCACGGGATGCTGCGGACGATGCTGCCGTGGCTGCCGTTCGAGACGACGGACGGGCGGCTGTCGCTGGAGGAGTTCGCGCGGCGCCATCCGGTGGTGCACTTCACGCGAACGGTGGAGGAGTTCCGGCAGGTC
>DASTDN010000568.1:0-15390 GCA_035710365.1 Streptomyces sp.
GGGATTACGCCGACGCCGGTGCGGCAGCGCGAGCAGCGCGGCCTGCCGCACATCCTCCGCGAGCACCTCGGTCCGCCCGGCCCAGGCGGCGAGTGCGGTGGCGGTACGGGCCATCACGATGTCGGCCCGCATCCCGTCCACCTCGAAGGCGGCACAGGTCGCCGCGATCTGCAGCAGAGCCCCGTCGCCCAGCACCACCGACGGCAGCAACTCCCGGGCCGCGACGATCCGTTGCCGTACGTCGGCCTCCTCGTCCGCCCAACGGGCCGCGAAACCCGCCGGATCGTCGTCGTAGGCGAGCCGCCGCCGGACGACCTCCACCCGCTGGTCCGGCTCCCGCGAGGCCGCGACCTCCACGGTCAGCCCGAACCGGTCGAGGAGCTGGGGCCGCAGCTCGCCCTCCTCGGGGTTCATCGTCCCGACGAGCAGGAACCGCGCGGCATGCCGTACGGAGACGCCCTCGCGCTCCACGTACGAGGCGCCCATCGCGGCCGCGTCGAGCAGCAGGTCCACCAAGTGGTCGTGCAGCAGATTGACCTCATCGACGTACAGAATCCCGCGGTGGGCGTCGGCCAGCAGCCCCGGCTCGAAGGCCTTCACGCCCTCGGCGAGCGCCCGCTCGATGTCGAGCGCGCCCACCAGCCGGTCCTCGGAGGCCCCGACGGGCAACTCGACCATCCGGGCGGGCCGCACGGCGAGGGGTCCCGGCCCGTGCGGCCCGTCCGGGCAGGAGGGGTCCGGGGAGCCGGGGTCGCAGGAGAAGCGGCAGCCGGGCACCACCGCGACCTCCGGCAGCAGCGCCGACAGCGCCCGCACGGCCGTGGACTTCGCGGTGCCCTTCTCACCGCGTACGAGCACCCCGCCGACCGAGGGGGAGACGGCGTTCAGGAGCAGCGCGAGCCGCAGGTCGTCCTGGCCGACCACGGCCGTGAAAGGAAACGGGGTCGTCACTGCTCGCCCTCCAGGTCGCCTTCGAGTTCCAGATAGGTGGCACGCAGCCGCTCCAGCGTGTCCGCGTCCGGCTCCGCCCACAGCCCCCGGTCCGCGGCCTCCAGCAGCCGCTCGGTGATGCCGCGCAACGCCCAGGGGTTGGACCGCTTCATGAAGTCCCGGTTCTCGGGATCGAAGACGTACTCCGCCGACAACTTCTCGTACATCCAGTCGTCCACGACCCCGGCCGTCGCGTCGTAGCCGAAGAGGTAGTCCACGGTCGCCGCCATCTCGAAGGCGCCCTTGTAGCCGTGCCGCCGCATCGCGCCCGTCCAGCGCGGGTTGACCACCCGCGCCCGGAACACCCGGCGGGTCTCCTCGCCCAGCGTGCGGGTCCTGACCTGGTCCGGGGTCGCCGAGTCGCCGACGTACGCCTCGGGGCTCGTGCCCGTCAGGTGCCGCACCATGGCGACCATGCCGCCGTGGTACTGGAAGTAGTCGTCGGCGTCCGCGATGTCGTGCTCCCTCGTGTCGACGTTCTTCGCCGCCACCGCGATCCGCCGGAACGCCGTCTCCATGTCCCCGCGCGCCGGGCGCCCGTCCAGCCCGCGCCCGTAGGCGTAACCGCCCCACACCGCGTACACCTCGGCGAGGTCGGCGTCGCTGCGCCAGTTCCGGGCGTCGATCAGCGGCAGCAGCCCGGCCCCGTACGCGCCCGGCTTGGAGCCGAAGACGCGGGCCGTGGCGCGGCGCCGGTCGCCGTGCACGGCGGTGTCCTCGTCGGCGTGCGCCCGCACGTAGTTGGCGTCGGCCGGTTCGTCCAGCTCGGCCACCGCCCGCACTGCATCGTCGATCAGCGCCACCACGTGCGGGAACGCGTCCCGGAAGAAACCGGAGATGCGGACCGTGACGTCGATGCGCGGCCGGCCCAGCTCCGCGAGGGGCACGACCTCGAACCCGGTCACCCGGCGCGAGGCGTCGTCCCACACCGGGCGGCAGCCCAGCAGCGCCAGGATCTCCGCGATGTCGTCGCCCTGCGTACGCATCGCCGACGTGCCCCACACGGTGAGGCCGACGGACCCCGGGTACTCCCCGGTGTCCCGCAGGTGGCGGGCGACCAGCGAGTCCGCGAGGGCCTGCCCGACCTCCCAGCTCAGCCGGGACGGGATCGCCTTGGGGTCGACCGAGTAGAAGTTCCGGCCGGTCGGCAGGACGTTGACCAGGCCCCGCGTGGGCGAACCGGACGGCCCCGCGGGTACGTGGCCGCCGTCCAGCGCCCGCAGGACGTGGCCGATCTCGTCCGTGGTACGCGCCAGCCTCGGCACCACCTCCCGGCACGCGAACTCCAGCACGGCCACGGCGTCGGGGAGCGGCGCCCCGAGTACGTCCCGCACCAGAGCCGGTACGGCCGTCACGTCCCAGCCGCTCACCTCCAGGCCCTCCGCGCACCGCCGGCACAGCCGTTCCAGCAGGTCGATCGCGTCGGCGGCGGTGCGGGCCGGCCCGTCCACCAGGGCAGTCAGCCCGGCCGGCACCTCCACACGCGCGCCCGGCCCGGCCAGCAGGTCCTTCTCGGCCAGCCCGAAGTGCGCGGCCAGCGCGGCCCGCAGGCCCGGCAGCGCGTTCGCCCTGCCGCCCCACACCTGCGAGGCCCGCAGCACGGCGAGGACCAGGTTCACGCGCGGCCCACCGACCGGACCGCCGCCCAGGACGTGCAGGCCGTCGCGGATCTGCATGTCCTTGATCTCGCACAGGTAGCCGTCGATGTGCATGACGAACTCGTCGAACGCGGTGTCGTCGGGCTGCTCGTCCACGTGCAGGTCGTGGTGGAGCTCGGCCGCCTTCACCAGCGTCCAGATCTGCGCCCGCACGGCCGGTGCCTTCGCCGGGTCCAGGTCGCTGACCAGCGCGTACTCGTCGAGGAGCTGCTCCAGCCTGGCGAGGTCGCCGTAGGTGTCGGCGCGCGCCATCGGCGGCACCAGGTGGTCCACGACGGTGGCGTGCCCGCGCCGCTTGGCCTGGGTGCCCTCGCCGGGGTCGTTGACGATGAACGGGTAGACGAGGGGCAGGTCGCCGAGGACGGCGTCGGGCGCGCAGCCGCCGCCGAGGCCCAGGCCCTTGCCCGGCAGCCACTCCAGCGTGCCGTGCTTGCCCATGTGCACGACCGCGTCCGCGCCGAAGACGGTGTCCAGCCAGCGGTAGGCCGCCAGGTAGTGGTGGGAGGGCGGCATGTCGGGGTCGTGGTAGATCGCGACGGGGTTCTCGCCGAAGCCGCGCGGCGGCTGGATCATCACGACGACGTTCCCGAACCGCAGCGCCGCCAGCACGATGTCGTCGCCGTCCACGTACAGCGACCCCGGTGGCTCGCCCCACGTCCGGAGCATGGCGTCCCTCAGCTCCGGGCCGAGCGCGCCGAACCAGGCCCGGTAGTCGGCCAGCGGCACCCGCGCGGGCGCCGACGCCAGTTGTTCCTCCGTCAGCCACTCCACGTCGTGCCCGCCGGCCTCGATCAGCCGGTGGATCAGCTCGTCGCCGCCGGAGGGGTACCCGGACACCGTGTACCCGGCGTCCCGCAGCGCGTCGAGCACCCGCACCGCGGACGCGGGCGTGTCCAGGCCCACCGCGTTGCCGACCCGCGAATGTTTCGTCGGGTAGGCCGTGAAGACCAGCGCGATCCTCTTCCCGGCGTTCGGCCGGTGCCGCAGCCGGGCGTGCCGTACGGCGATCCCGGCCACCCGCGCGGCACGCTCCGGGTCGGCCGTGTACACCGGCACGTCGTCCGGGCCCCGCTCCTTGAAGGAGAACGGCACGGTGATCAGCCGGCCGTCGAACTCGGGGATCGCGACCTGCATCGCCGCGTCCATGGGGGTCAGCGCGGCGTCCGACGCCTCCCACGCGGCCCGTGAGGTGGTCAGGCACAGGCCCTGCAGCACGGGAATGTCCAGCTCGGCGAGCGCGCCCGCGTCCCAGGCCTCCTCGTCGCCTCCCGCGGAGGCCTCCGCGGCGTGCGTGCCGCCCGCCGCGAGCACGGTCGCCACCAGCGCGTCGGCCCGGCCGAGGATGTCGTACAGGCCGGGGTCGGCGCCGCGCAGCGAACCGCAGAACACCGGCAGGGCGTTCGCGCCGTGCGCCTCGATCGCGTCGCACAGGGTGTCCACGAAGGCGGTGTTGCCGCTCAGCTCGTGCGCCCGGTAGAAGAGCACGCCCACGGTCGGGCGGCCCTTAGCCCGCGGGCGGGCGCCGTGCAC
Organism: Streptomyces sp.; assembly: GCA_035710365.1. GTDB lineage: Bacteria > Actinomycetota > Actinomycetes > Streptomycetales > Streptomycetaceae > Streptomyces. Next base: position 4,179 of record DASTDN010000568.1, read on the forward strand.
GCCGTACTCCGGCATCGCCCGCGGCGCGGCGAATCCCTCGCCGGTCAGCAGCACCGTGTCGGACAGGAACCGGGCCAGCTCGGTGAGGTTCTCCGGCCCGCCCTCGACGAGGTACCGCAGCGCCTCGGCGACCACACCGGCCGGCACCGACGACTCGGCCATCAGCTCCGCGTCCGGCACGGTCTCGCCGCCCAGCAGCACCGTGGGCACGCCGGAGGCCCGCAGCGCGGCGAGCCCGTCCTCCCAGGCGCGCCTGCCGCCCAGCAGCCGTACGACGGCGACGTCCGCGCCGTCGAGCAGCGCGGGCAGTTCCCCGGCGACGTCGACGCGGGCCGGGTTGCCGATCCGGTACGGGGCGCCGGCGGCGCGGGCCGCCAGCAGGTCCGTGTCGGCGGTCGACAACAGCAGCACGGTGCTCGTGCTCACGGTGCTCGTGCTCATGCGGGCGCTCCCGGGGGGATGAAGGGCAGTCCTTGCGGCGGGCCGGACTCGACGAGCCGCCACAGCGCGTCCGTGTCCGCGTGCTGCTCGATCAGGTCGCCGAGCCGGTCGAGCTGCTCCTCGCGCAGCGCGGCGAAGGAGGTGGCGGGGGCGGGGACGAAGCGGCGGCCCGCGGCGGCGGCCACCTCGCGCAGGAAGGCGCGCCGGAAGCCGTCCGACTCCAGTGAGCCGTGCCAGTGCGTGCCGAAGGTGTGCCCGACGCGGCATCCGTCGAGGAAGGGCTCCCCGCCGTGGACGTCGGCGACGCCGTGGTGGATCTCGTAGCCCTCGACGTGTTCGCCGAGGGCCTCGCCGGCCGGCCGCGCCAGGGTCTTCTCCCGGGCGAACCGCACTCGCACGGGCAGCAGCCCGAGCCCGTCGACCCGGCCGCGGCGGCTCTCGACGTCGTCCTCGATGCGTTCGCCGAGCACCTGGAAACCGCCGCACACCCCGAGCACGGGCCTCCCCTCGGCGGCCCGCCGCGCGAGCGCCCGGGCGAGGCCACGCTCCCGCAGCCACTCCAGCGCCCGCACGGTGCCGCGCGTACCGGGGACGACGACGAGGTCCGCGTCCGCCAGTTCCTCCGGCCGGTCCACGAACCGCACCACGACGCCCGGTTCGGCGGCGAGCGCGTCCACGTCCGTGAAGTTCGACATCAGCGGCACCGCGCACACCGCGACCCGCAGCACGTCCTCGCCGGCCGGCGGCGCCCAGGCCGCCTCCCGGACCGAGCCGCGCAGCGACACCCGCAGCCCGTCCTCCTCGTCGATCCCGAGCCCGTGCCGGAACGGCAGCACCCCGTACGAGGGCCGCCCCGTCAGGTCCCGCAGCATGCGCAGGCCGGGCTCCAGCAGGGTGACGTCGCCGCGGAACTTGTTGACGAGGAACCCGGCCACCAGCTCCTGGTCGCCGGGGGACAGCAGCGCGACCGTGCCGAAGAACGACGCGAAGACGCCGCCCCGGTCGATGTCGCCGACCACCAGCACCGGCAGCCGGGCGCCCCGCGCGATCCCCATGTTCACGATGTCGGTCCGCCGCAGGTTGATCTCGGCGGGGGAACCGGCGCCCTCGCAGATCACCGCGTCGTACGCGCCCCGCAGTTCGGCGAGGCAGTCCAGCACCGTGCCCAGCAGCCGCCGCTGCCGCCCGCCGTGATAGCCGCGCGCGCTCATCTCGCCGACCGGCCTGCCCAGCAGCACCACCTGGCTGGACTGTTCGCCGCCCGGCTTGAGCAGCACCGGGTTCATCAGCGCGGTCGGCTCCACGCGGCACGCCTGCGCCTGCATGGCCTGCGCCCGCCCGATCTCGGCGCCCTCCCGCGTCACGAACGAGTTCAGCGACATGTTCTGCGCCTTGAACGGCGCCACTTTCACGCCCTGCCGCACCAGCCACCGGCAGATCCCCGCCGTGACGACGCTCTTGCCCGCGTCGGAGGTGGTCCCGGCCACGAGCAGTCCCGCGCCCTTCATGCCGTACGCCCCTTCACCCGGATCCGGCCCTTCACGCCGCACGTCCCCTTCCGGCCGGTCCCGCGGGGCACGGCGAGCGCCTCGGCCCGGTCGGCCGGCGGTGTGCGGACGCCCCGTGCCAGGAGCCGGCCGGCCGCGCACACGCCGAACGCGAGCAGTTGGACGCGCCGTGAGAGCCGTACGGCCCGTTCGATGTCGTGGACGCCGACGGCGCGTCCGGCCGCCGCGTTGAGGACGGGCCGGTGCTCGACCCGCCCGCCGTACGACAGCGTGCCGCCGAGCCGCACGCCGAGCGCCCCCGCGAACGCGGCCTCCACGGGCCCGGCGTTGGGGCTCGGATGCCTGCGCGCGTCGTCCCGCCAGGCCCGCGCGGCGCCCCGGGCGTCACCGCCGGCCAGGGCCGCGAGGGCGGCGGTCAGCCGGGCGCCGGGCCACCCGGCGAGGTCGTCCAGCCGCGCCGACGCCCAGCCGAAGCGCCGGTACCGGGGCGAGAGGTGACCGACCATCGCGTCCAGCGTGTTCACGGCCCGGAACCCGACCAGCCCCGGCACCCCGGCCACGGCCCCCCACACCAGGGCGCCCACCACGGCGTCCGAGGTGTTCTCCGCCACGGACTCGACGACGGCGCGGGCGATGCCGTCGGCGTCCAGGGCCTGCGGATCGCGCCCGCACAGATGCGGCAGGCGTGCCCGCGCGGCCGCCACGTTCCCGTCCCCGAGCGCCCGCGCCACGGTACGCGCCTCCCGCGCCAGCGACGTGCCGCCGACGACGGCCCAGGTGGCGGCGGCGGTCAGCGTGACGGAGGCGGCGGGGGAGCGCCGTACGGCGCGGGAGGCGAGGGCGGCGGCCGTGACGGCCCCGCCGGCGCACACGGCGGTGTGCAGCGCGCCCCACCCGCGGTGGTCGCGCCACGACACCCGTTCCACGGCGGCCGCGGCCCGCCCGAACACGGCGACGGGATGCCCGCGGCGCGGATCGCCGAGGAGCAGGTCGCCGAGGAGGCCGGTGGCGGCGCCGTACGCGAAGACGCGGTCGGCACCCATCGGTTCAGCCGGCCGGAGTCGCAGACGGGTCGGCGGGGGAGAGGGGGCGATACCTCGACAGGCGGCCGCGCATGGCGATGTGTCCTCACTCAGGGTGTCCACGCCCTGGTTCGACGAGACCGGCGGTGAGAGTTCCTGGCTCCCGGGGTTCGCACCCCGGTGACAGTGGCGGGACCGCGCCGGATTCGCACCGGCTTCCTCTCTTGCCGCCGTACTTGGCCCGCGCAGTCCACCACGCGGGCGAACCCCCGTCAACCTGCCTGTGACCTGCGGGGGCGGAGTGTGCGAAGGCCCACACGGCGCCCGGGCCCCCGCGGACCGGGGGACGCCGGCCACGACGGAGCGGGGTGCGGGACGGTGGTCCGTCCCGCACCCCGCGGTGACGCGCGTGCGTGTGAGGGGGTGGGCGTGTGCCCGGTGCCGTCAGGCGACGATCAGGTAGATGCCGTAGCCCACGGCCGCCAGGCACGCCGCGAAGCAGGCGTACGCGCCCGTGACGGCGAGGGCCGCGGAACCGCCCTGCGCGGCGGCCCGCTCGCGGCGGGACAGACCGGCGATGCCGACGGTGAACAGGGCCACGAGGGCCACGGTGACCACGAGACTGACTCCGAAGACGGAGCCCAGGGCCGCCCAGTCGATCTTCATGCTGCTTCTCTTCCTTCGCGCCCGGCGCCCCGGCGCACCCGGGGGTGCGGGGGACGCCGGGGTACGGGGTCTCAGACGGTCGTGGAGGCGGACGACGCCGCCGCGGCCCTCGCCCTGGGCTCGTCGCCGGTGGTCTGGGCCGGGAGGGTCACCGGGACGTCCCCGGCGACGGCGCCCGCCGGGGGCGGGGTGACGGCGGCGATCGCGGTGGTCACCACGCCGGCCGGCTCCTCGGGGTCGTTGACGTTCGTGTGGTCGACGACCTCGCGGCGGGAGAGCTTCCAGATCCAGGCGCTGGAGGCGATCAGGAAGACGACGACGAGGCCCGTGCCCCAGTCGCCCAGGTCGCAGACGTACTCGGCGAGGGCGGCGACCAGTGCCGAGGCCGGCAGCGTCAGGCCCCAGGCGACGAACATCCGGGTGGCCGTCGACCAGCGCACCACACCGCCCTTGCGGCCGAGGCCCGCGCCCATCACCGCACCCGACACGGAGTGCGTCGTGGAGAGGGAGAAGCCCAGGTGGGAGGAGGCCAGGATGACCGTGGCGGCGCTGGTCTGGGCGGCGAAGCCCTGCTGCGGCTGAAGCTCGGTCAGGCCCTTGCCCATGGTGCGGATGATGCGCCAGCCGCCGAGGTAGGTGCCGAGCGCGATGGCGAGACCGGCGGAGAGGATGACCCACAGCGGCGGGTCGGAGTCGGGGGCGACGGCGCCTCCGGCGACCAGGGCGAGGGTGATGATGCCCATCGTCTTCTGCGCGTCGTTCGTGCCGTGCGCGAGGGAGACCAGCGCGGCCGAGGCGATCTGCCCGGAGCGGTACCCCTTCTTCGCGGCCTCGCCGTCGGACTTCCTGCCGAGGACGTACGTCAGCCGGGTCGCGAACAGCGCGGCCGCACCCGCGACGATCGGCGCGGCGATCGCCGGGATCAGCACCTTGGTGACGAGCACGTCGCCGTGCACCGCGCCGATGCCGACGGAGGCGATGGTGGCGCCGATCAGGCCGCCCATGAGGGCGTGCGACGAACTGGACGGCAGGCCGACCAGCCAGGTCACCAGGTTCCAGAGGATCGCGCCGACCAGGGCGGCGAAGATGACCTCGGGACGTATGCCGGTTTCGTCGACGAGACCCTTGGAGATCGTGTTGGCGACCTCCACGGAGAGGAAGGCGCCCACGAGGTTCAGCACGGCGGACATGGCCACCGCGACCTTGGGCTTGAGCGCGCCGGTCGAGATGGTGGTGGCCATCGCGTTGGCGGTGTCGTGGAAACCGTTCGTGAAATCAAACGCGAGTGCGGTGACGACCACAATCGCGAGGATCAGCGAGAAGCTTTCCATTTACCCAGGCAATCGTTCGAGGTCAATGTCCGGTTGACCGTAGGGACCCAGGGTGAACGGAAGATGAACTGAGGGGGGCTTGACGGTGACTGGACAAGGGGGGTGTCGCGCTTGCCCCGTGACCCGCCCGCTCGTCCGCCACAGTGGCGGTCCCACGCCCCAGGGAGAGCCTCGTCACCCGCGTGGTCCTGGCAGGATCGCAGCATGACAGAACACGGTGAGGAGACGACGGTGGCGGGGCACGGGCACACGGGTGGCACGACGGGCCTCCGGGCGGCGGCCGGCGGCGGGGCCGGGGCACGGCCCGGCGGCGGGGCCGAGGCGCGGGCCTGGGACGAACTGGTCCGGACGGCCCGCCGGACGGTGTCCGACGGCCTCGTCGTCGGCACCTCCGGCAACGTGTCGGTACGCGTCGGGGACACCGTCCTCGTCACCCCATCGGGTGTCCCCTACGACCGGCTGACGCCCGCCGACATCACCGGAGTGGACCTCGACGGCCGGCAGGTCACCGGCAGCCTGGTGCCCACCAGCGAACTGCCCATGCACCTCGCCGTGTACCGCACCACCGACGCCCGCGCCGTCGTCCACACCCACGCCGTGCACGCGACGGCGGTCTCCACGCTCGTCACCGAGCTGCCCCTCGTCCACTACATGTCCGCGCCGCTCGGCGGCCCCGTCCGCGTCGCCCCGTACGCGACGTTCGGCAGCGAGGAACTGGCCGAGCACATGCTCGGTGCCCTCACCGACCGCACCGCCTGCCTGCTGCAGAACCACGGCACCATCACCTACGGCGCCACCCTCGACCAGGCCTACGACCGGACGGCCCAACTGGAATGGATGTGCCGCCTGTGGCTCACGGCGTCCTCCGTCCCCGGCGCCACCCCCTCCCTCCTGACCCGCGCCCAACTGGCCGAGGTGCAGGAGAAGATGCGGGGGTACGGCCAGCGCCCCTGACCGGGACGTCCCCCCGGACGGCACGCCCGTCCGCCCCGGACGGCCGGTGGCGCGCCGGCCGCCCCGGGCGGACGGGCGGTTCACGAGCCGGCCGAGCCGTGTGCCTCGCCGACGGCGACTCCGCCGGCCGCCCGCCCCCGCACGGACGGCGGGGAACCGCCCGCCCGGCTCGCTTGCACACGTGTCGCTTGCACACGTGTCGCTTGCACACGTGTCGCTTGCACGCGTGTCGCTTGTGGTCTGCCGTCTGCCGTCTGCCGTCTGCCGTCTGCCGTCTGCCGTCTGCCGTCTGCCGCCGCCTGCCGACCCGTTCCCCCTGGCCACCGGCCCATGCCCAGGACTCGGGACCCGGGCGCCGGACCCGGACCAGCCCGCTCAGCCCCCTCGGCCGCCCCCACCCGCACATGCCGCCCCCCGCCCACCCCACTGGCCCCCCACCCCGCCGACCAGGACACTGGACGCGTGCGCACAGTCAACGCGACGGCCGTCGCCGTCACCGCAGCCCTGGCAGCCGGCGCCGCGAGCATCGCCGCCGGACGGTACGCCGGCGACGCGGCGCTGAGGGTGCCCCCGGGCCGGCCCCTGCCCACCGAACCCCGGCTCACCGTGCACGCCACCGCCGCCGGGCAGATCACCCTCACCCGCGATCTCGCCACCCTGCGCCCCGGCCGCTACGGCCTGACCGCCCACGGCGCGCACGCGGTCGTCGGCCCCCTCGTGTCCGCCGCCGAGCACACCGCCGACACCGTCGTACGGCGACTCGAACGCGTCACGCGCGGCACCCTGGAACCCGGCGACAAGGCCTGGCTCACCCCCAACGTCCACATCGGCGACCCCGGCACCGCCCTCGGCCTCGACCACACCGACGTCGAGGTCCCCGGCGAACTCGGCCCGCTCCCCGCCTGGTTCGTGCCCGGCAGCCGGGACACCTGGGTCATCGCGGTGCACGGCCTCGGCACCACCCGCGAACACGCCCTGAACATCATGGGGTTCCTCAGCCGCCACCACTTCCCGGTCCTCGCCCTCTCCTACCGCGGCGACACCGGCGCGCCCCGCCCGCCGGACGGCCTGGGCCACTTCGGCGAGACCGAGTGGCGCGACCTGGACGCCGCGATCCACCACGCCGTACGGTCCGGCGCCCGCCGGGTCGTCCTGCACGGCTGGTCCACCGGCGCCACCATGGCGCTGCGCGCCGCCGCACGCTCCGCGCTGCGCGACCACGTCTCCGGGCTCGTCCTGGACTCCCCGGTGCTCCACTGGGAGACCACGCTGCGCGCCCTCGCCGCCGCCCGCCGCACCCCGCGCGTGCTGCTGCCGCTCGCGGTGCGCGCCGCCCAGGGCCGCATGAGCGGGCCCCACGGCCACCCGTCCCGACCCGCCGACGCCACCCCGGCCCCTGACGCCGCCCCGGGCACTCCGCCTCCCGGCGGCGGCCTGCGCACCCCCACCCTCCTCCTGCACGGCCCCGACGACCGGGTGGCCCCCTGGCACCTGTCCCGCCGCCTCGCCGACACGGGCCCCGCCCCCGTCACCCTGCACACCGTCCGTCACGCACCCCACGGGGCGATGTGGAACGCCGACCCGGACACCTACGAAGAGGCCCTCCGCCGCTTCCTCACCCCCCTTGTCTAGACCCGCCCCGCCCCCGCACCAGCCACTCCCTCATCATTCCGCTTAGCTCCACGGCGTCACCTTCACGCACGCTTCACCTGGAAAAATCCGAAGCTCGGCCCGTCTTCGTGACCCTCGTCAGCATTCCGTTTGGGTTTTCCGAGCGTCAACCGGAAGACTGCACCCGTGACGTCCCGTACCCCGCGCGACTCCAGGCTCCGACTCGTCCGCCCACGATCCCTGGCCGCCGCCCCGAGAGCGATGAACCAGCCGCCCTCGCGCCGCCCCGCGCCCCGCCCACCGGAGGGCACGCCCGCCCGGTCCGAGCTGGCCCGCATGGCGCGCTCGGAGCTGGCCGGTGCCGCCGTCGTGGCCCGCTGGGCCGACAGCGCCCTCGGCCCCGGCCGCGGCGGCGCCACCGACGACGGCAAGGCCACCCTCTCCGAGGCGACCGCCGAACGGGCCGCCGAGGACCTCGGCCTGACCCTCGCCCAGGTCCGGGCCGACTGGGACACCGCCCGCCTCGCCGGCCTCGTCGAGCTGCACGGCGGACGCGCCCGCCCCGGCTGGCGGCTGCGCGCCTGGCACCGCGACGACAGCGCCGTCCTGCGCGGCTGGGTCGCCCTCTTCGACGCCTGGTCCCTGGCCTGCCCCGAGCCCGCCGGGCACCCGCCCGCCGCCGTCGCCGAGGTCGTCTCGGCCATGCCGCAGGTGCTCTCCTTCCTCCAGTTGTCCGCGGGGCCCGTCCCCGTCCCGCAGCTCCTCGACCTCCTGGAGCAGCGCGTCACCGAACTGCGCACCGAGCGCTGCGAAATCCCCTACGGCCCGCAGCCCGAGCCCGTCGCCCCCCAGCCGGACGACGACACCACGCTCGCCCCGCTCCTCGACTGGGCCCTGAGCGCCCTCGCCACGGTCGGCGCCCTCACCTACGGCGACTGCCAGGCCACCCTCACCCCGCTCGGCAGTTGGGCGGTCTGGGTCAAACTGGAGCAGATCTGCGTCGCCGCGCAGAGCCCCGCCGGGAACATCGAGCAGTCCGCCGAGGCCATGCTGCGCGGCTGCGCCCAGCTCCGCCCCAACGCCGCCCGCGCCGAGTACCGGGCCTGGCTGGCCGCCCGCCCGGTCGGCAGCGCCGTCGCCGAACTCCTCGGCGCGGCCCGCGGCGAGGACGCCCTGCTGCGCGGCCTGGCCTTCGAGGCGCTGCGCGTCGTCGGCGCCCCCGCCGAACCCGACGTGCGCGGTGTCCTCGACGAGCCGACGCTGCGGCCCTACGCCCTGCTGTGGCTCGCCGAGCACGACGGCGCCGACCCCGAGGACGCCCACGAGGTCCTCACCCGCGACGAGGCCACCTGGCTGTGGGTCGACACCGCCGCCGCCGTCACCGACCACGGCGAGGCCCAGTTGCTCGTACGGCACCTGGAGTCCGCCGTGCAGTCCACGGTGCCGGCCCTGCTGGACGAGGTACGGGCCGTGGGACACCCGCGCACCGTGCAGGTGCTGGTCGCGCTGGCCGCCGCCCACCCCGACCCCGCCCTCGCCAAGGCCGTCCGCCGCGCCGCCTTCCAGGTCCACACCGGGGCGGGCTGACCCGAGGGGGCGGCCGGGCCCCGGCCGCCGGGTGTCAGCCCCCGGCCACCGGCGCGTACGTCCCGAAGCTCCACACGTTGCCCTCCACGTCCCGGGCCATGTAGTCCCGCGAGCCGTACTCCTGGTCCGTCGGGGGCATGAGGATCTCCGCGCCGTTCTCCACGGCCCGCCGGTGGTGCGCGTCGACGTCGTCCACGACGACGTACACCCCGGTGGGGCCCGCGTGCTTCATCGCCGCGTCGAACACCCCGCCGCGGCCCCGGGAGCCGAGCATCACCACGCCGTTGCCCTGGCCCAGCTCGGCGTGCAGCACCGTGCCGCCCTCACCCTCGTACACCGACAGCTCCGTGAAGCCGAAGACTTCCGTGAGCTGCCGGATCGCCGCCTTCGCGTCCCCGTAGAGCAGTGTGGGGCAGATGCTCGGGGCCCTGCCGGCCGTGCCCGCCATGCCGATCACTCCCTCGCGATCACCAGCGTCACCGCTGGAACCGTCACCTGCCGCCCAGTCTTCCAGCCACCGCCGGCAACGGCCTCCGCACACGGCCCTGACCCGCCGACGGCCGAACGCGCGGACGCAGGAAAAGTGCTTGCACGACCCCGTTAGACTGGCCCCCATGGCCATTCTCCTCGCGCACTAGACGGCGGGACGCCCGCCCGTCGCCCGCCCCGCACCCCGCGGCGGCGCGCCACGCGAGGCCTCCCCCGGACCGCCCCTCCCGTCCCCACCGCCCTGGAGTCTGACCAGTGATCTCCGCCTCCGGCATCGAGCTGCGCGCCGGTGCCCGCGTCCTCATCGAGAGCGCCACCTTCCGCGTCGCCAAGGGCGACCGCATCGGACTCGTGGGCCGCAACGGCGCCGGCAAGACCACCCTCACCAAGTGCCTCGCGGGCGACGGCATCCCGGCCGCCGGCGCCATCACCCGCTCCGGCGAGGTCGGCTACCTCCCGCAGGACCCCCGTACCGGCGACCTCGACGTCCTCGCCCGCGACCGCATCCTCTCCGCGCGCGGCCTGGACGTCCTGCTCCGAAAGATGCGCGAGAACGAACAGCGCATCGCGAGCGGCCAGGGCGCCACCCGCGAGAAGGCCCTGCGCCAGTACGAGCGCCAGGAGACGGAGTTCCTCACCAAGGGCGGGTACGGCGCCGAGGCCGAGGCCGCCACCATCGCCGCCGCGCTGAACCTCCCCGACCGCGTCCTCGGCCAGCCCCTGCACACGCTCTCCGGCGGCCAGCGCCGCCGCGTCGAGCTGGCCCGCATCCTCTTCTCCGACGCCGACACCCTGCTGCTCGACGAGCCGACGAACCACCTCGACGCCGACTCCGTCGTCTGGCTACGCGACTATCTCAAGACCTACCGCGGCGGCTTCATCGTGATCTCCCACGACGTCGACCTGGTCGAGACGGTCGTCAACAAGGTGTTCTACCTGGACGCCAACCGGGCCCGGATCGACGTCTACAACATGGGCTGGAAGCTCTACCAGCAGCAGCGCGAGGCCGACGAGAAGCGCCGCAGGCGCGAGCGCCAGAACGCCGAGAAGAAGGCCGCCGCCCTCAACGCCCAGGCGGACAAGATGCGCGCCAAGGCCACCAAGACGGTCGCCGCCCAGAACATGGCCCGGCGCGCCGACAAACTGCTGTCCGGCCTGGAAGAGGTCCGCCAGAAGGACAAGGTCGCCAAGCTGCGCTTCCCCGACCCCGCCCCCTGCGGCAAGACCCCGCTGATGGCGGAGGAACTGTCGAAGTCCTACGGCTCCCTGGAGATCTTCACCGACGTCAGCCTGGCCGTCGACAAGGGCTCCCGCGTCGTCATCCTCGGCCTCAACGGCGCCGGGAAGACGACCCTCCTCCGCCTCCTCGGGGGCGTCGAACAGCCCGACACCGGCATGGTCGTCCCCGGCCACGGCCTCAAGCTCGGCTACTACGCCCAGGAGCACGAGACCCTCGACCCCACCCGCACCGTCCTGGAGAACATGCGCACCGCCGCGCCCGACCTGGACCTCGTGGAGGTCCGCAAGGTGCTCGGCTCGTTCCTGTTCTCCGGCGACGACGTCGACAAGCCGGCCGGTGTCCTCTCCGGCGGCGAGAAGACCC
>DASTDN010000569.1:0-14359 GCA_035710365.1 Streptomyces sp.
TGGATCTGTTCGTCTACGAGGGTGGCCGCCGTATAGCCCCACAGTCCGCCCAGGCAGACCGCGGGGACGAGGAACGGGACGACGAACGAGGGTCGCAGAGTTCTGCGCGGAGCGGAGCGGTGACGTGGCCGCCGGTCGCGGGTGCCTGGCATCTGATTCCTCGTGCAGCAGCGATACACCGTGTCTTGGGGGTGCGCAGCGCCGACCTTCCCCGCGCAGTGGCCTGGTGGCGCACCGTGATCGAACATCGCGCGAGCTGCACGTTATCAGGAGCGTCGCGCAGCGTCACCTTCAGCCGAGTCAACTGGGGGTGATGACCTGGGGAGTTGTGCGGTTCGCGTCCCGATGGGGCTGATGCCCGGTAACGACCGGTGCTGAGCGTCGTCACAGCAGGGCGAGCAGGCGGGGCGTGTAGAGCGCGCCGGCGGCGGCTATCCCGGCCACCATGTCGAAGTAAATGGCTGTGAGTTCGGCGTCCGACTGCACCGCTCGCAGAAGGGACAGGCGCTGTTCGTGCGGGTCGAGCCGGGCGACGCCGAGGGTGGCCTCGTACCCCGGGGTGAGATGCCGGTCGCGCTCCTCGGCGAACCGGGCGAGCGCCTGGTCGAGGTGGGCCGGGTCGCCGCCCGGGGTGCCCGCCACCTCCCGCACCAGGGTCTCCGCCTGCCAGAAGGCGTCGCTGATGCCGCGGGCCGTGATCGAGTCCTTGTGGTGGCCCGCGTCGCCGACCAGGACCCAGCCGGGACCGCAGGCCTGCCGGAAGAAGTTCTGCTGGTCGCCGGTGCCGCGCAGCCGTTCCACGGGTTCCCTGCCGCGCAGCCGCTCGCTCAGCGCGGGCGCGGTGGCGCGGATCTGCTCGTCGTAGGCGCGGCGGGCGTCGGTGCGGACCTCGCCGAAGCGGGGCTGCGGGAAGTAGGCGAGGACGAGTGTCGCCTCCTGGTGGGTGGGCACGGCGGCGACCCACCCGCCGTGCCGCTCGTACAGTTCGAGGCAGGCGGGCACGTTCTGCCAGTAGGTGTAGTAGGCGCAGGTCAGTTCGGTGTCACGCACCGTGTACGGGGCCCCCACCAGGTCGGCGACGGCGGACCGCATGCCGTCGGCGCCGATCACCAGGGGTGCGTGCTCCGTGAACGTCCGTCCCCGGTGCTTGCCCTCGACGCCCACCACCCGGCCCGCCTCGTCCCGCAGCAGGCCGGTCACCCGGCAGTGGTCGCGGAACTCGGCGCCCGCCGCGACCGCCGCGTCGACCAGCAGCGCGTCGAGGACGTGACGACGCGGGGCGAAGCCCTCACGGTGCCCGTCCACACCCCGGGCGCACCCCTCGATACGGATGTCGGCGACCTCGTACACCGCCCGGGTCAGCGGCGGGCAGCCCGAGGCACGTACCTTCTCCAGCAGGCCCCAGCGGGCGAGTGCCGCCACACCGGGCTGGTGGATCAGGTGCGTGGACAGGGTGTCGGAGCCGTACGTCCCCTTGTCGACCAGGAGGACCCGGTGCCCCGACCGGGCCAGCAGCAGGGCGGTTGACGCGCCGGCGCAGCGCGCCCCCACCACGATGGCGTCGTACATGCGGATGCCTCACAACAGACGTGGATGAGTCGGGACGGTGTGGAGGAGACGGCTGCGCGGGCGGTCAGCGAGCGTGGCCGAGTTCGGTGAGCAGGGCCCGGCGGTCGATCTTTCCATTGGGGTTGAGCGGCAGCCGGTCCAGGGTGGCGATCCGGCGGGGCATCATGTACGGCGGCAGGGCGCCGTTGAGCGAGGCGTAGAGCCGGTCGGAGTCGCAGCCGGAGCCGCTGACCGCGGCCAGGAGCTCCGGCTCGCCGTCCGGGGCGGGCACGCTGACGGCGATCGCGTCGCGCACTCCGGGCTGCTGGCGCAGCGCGGCCTCGATCTCCCCCAGTTCTATGCGGTGGCCGCGGATCTTGACCTGGTGGTCGGTGCGCCCGAGGTGGATGAGGCGGCCCTCCCGCACGGTGACCCGGTCACCGGTGCGGTACCAGTGGCTCTCCGGGGGAGCGCCGTCGCCGGCCGGCTGCAGGTCGTCGGTGAGGAAGCGGCCCCTGTTGTGCGTGGCGTCCAGGTAGCCGGAGAACCGCAGCGCGCCGCGCACGCAGAGTTCCCCGCTGTCGCCGGGCCGGCCCTCCTCGTCGAGCAGCAGCAGGTCGAGGGCGGGGTAGCAGACCCCTATGGGCGCCGTGCCGTTGGGTGTGCGCGGCCAGTCGGCCATGTCCTCGGGGAACCGGTAGGCGGTGCAGGAGATGGTCAGTTCCGTCGGACCGTAGAGGACTTCCAGGCGGGTGTTCGGCGCGGCCGTGCGCCACTCGCGGGCGGCCTGGACGGTCAGCGGCTCGCCGCCGAAGACGCTCCAGCGCAGCGTGGGCATGCTGCCCGGTCTGAGGGTGCCCAGGCGGGAGGCGAAGGAGATCAGCGACGGCACCGAGAACCAGTGGGTGAGCCGCAGGCTGTTGACGGTCTTCACCGGGGAGAGCAACTGGCTGCGGTCGGGCACCACGAGCGTGCCCCCGCCCGCCCACGCGACGAACAGGTCGTGCACGGACCCGTCGAAGGTCAGCTCGAAGGTCTGCGACAGACGGCTGCCGGGTCCGATGCCGTACCGGCCGGCGACCTGCTCCAGGTAGGCGCAGATGTTGCTGTGCCGGATCGGGACGCCCTTGGGGGTGCCGGTGGAGCCGGAGGTGAAGATGATGTACGCGAGGTCGTCGGGCCCCGCCTGCCGGTGCGGCACGTCGGGCGCGGGCCGGCCGGTGAGCGCGTCGAGTTCGTCGGGCCCGGCGACGTGGACGGGCACGCCGAGGCCGGCCGCCGCGTCGGCGTCCTCGGCCAGGATCAGGTCGAGGCCGGCCGTCTTGACGATCTCGGTGGTGCGCGAGTGGGGATGCTCGGGGTTGAGCGGTACGACGGCCGCTCCGGCCCGCAGGACGGCGAGGTATCCGGCGTACGCGGTCACGGAGCGTGCCGCGAGCAGTCCGACGCGCCGGGGGGCGCCGTCGGCGGTGTCGGCGAGCCGGGCGGCGAGCTGCTCCGCGAGGTCCCGCAACTCCCGGTAGGTCAGGTGTCTTCCGTCGACCTCGAGGGCCGGTTCGTCCGGATGCGCGGCGGCGGAGCGGGCGAACCAGTCGTAGACGGTGCGTGGTTCGTTCATCGGCCGGCCGTCTGCAGTTCTCGGGTCCACTGCCGCAGCTCGCCGACCGTGCGGAGCCGGCCGAAGCCCTCCGGGTCGACCTCCTGCCGGCACCGTTTGGCCAGCTCCACCACGATCCGCAGCTTCGCCAGCGAGTCGATACCGATGTCAGTGAGCGAGGAGGTGTCGTCGAAGCCGGTGCGGGCGTGCTCGCGCAGCACCCAGGCCGCGAGGTCGCCCCCGCCGTCCTCGGGCTCCTCGCCGGGCCAGTACCGGCGGGTCTGCCAGGGGTAGGGGGGCAGCGGCACGAAGTTCCCGGGGGCTCCGAAGACGGCCGTCCAGTCGACGTCCTCCCCCTGGCGGTAGCGCTCGGCGACGGCCGACAGGGGGCGGCCGTCCAGCTGCGGTGTGCCGGTGAGCGCCGCGACCAGCTCCTGGTGGGTGCTGCCGAGGACGGCCGCCCGGTAGGCGTGGTGGCCGCGCCGGGCGAGGGCGCTGTAGCAGATGTCGCGCAGCGCGTACGCGGTTCCGGTGCCGCCGGGGCGCAGCCAGTCGATGTAGGACCGTACCCGCGCCTGGAGCGCGGCGGGGCTGTGCGCGGAGATCGTCAGGACATAGGGGGTGCCGTCCGGGGCGGGGAGGGCGGGGGCGAGGGGGAAGCGCGCCTGGCGCACGACCACATGGGCGTTGAGGGCGGAGGAGCCCTGACCGCTGATGCCGATCACGCTCGCTCTGCCCCGGTCGGGCAGGGCTGTGAGCCTGCGGGGCACGGCGATCGGCAACCGCTCCCACGGGACGCCGGGGTTGGGGGTGTCGAGGTGGAGGCTGGCCGGGACCTGGCCGTGCTCCAGGCAGAGCACCGCCTTGATCAGACCGGCCATGCCGCCGCCCGCCTCGGCGTGCCCGATGTTGGTCTTCACGGAGCCGACCAGCAGCGGCCGGTCGGAGGGGCGGCCCGCGCCGAGCACCTGGCCGAGCGCGGTCAGCTCCAGCGGGTCGAGGGCGGGGGAGCCCGAGCCGTGCGCCTCGACGTAGTCGACGTCGGCCGGGTGCACCCCGGCGTCCTCGTACGCCCAGCGGAGCACGTCGAGCTGGCCCTGGAGCGAGGGGTTGAGGACGGTGTCGCTGGTGCGGCCGTCGTTGCCGACGGCGCTGCCCTGGATGACGGCGCGGATGCGGTCGCCGTCGGCCAGCGCGGCGGCCAGGGGCTTGAGCACCACGACGGCCACGGCGTCGCTGGGCACGTACCCGTCGGCGCTCGCGTCGCCGAACTTGGAGCGGCCGTCGCGGGCCATGGCGCCGGCGTGGCTGAGGACGAGGCTCTCGTCCGGGCGCAGCGGGAGGTTCACACCCGCGGCCAGGGCCAGCGGGGTCTCCCCGGCGCGCAGGCTCTGCACGGCCTGGTGCACGGCGACGAGCGAGGACGAGCAGGCGGTGTCCACCACGACGCTGGGGCCGCGGAAGTCGAAGAAGTGGGACAGCCGCGCCGACAGCAGGGAACGGAAGTTGTGGAGGCTGGCGGCCGTGACGGTCTCCTGCCCGCGGCGCAGGGAGACTTCGAGGTAGTCGGCGCGGGCGTTGCCGACGAAGACCCCGGTCCGGCTGCCCTCGAGCAGGTCGGGGCGCTGCCCGGCATCCTCGAGGGCGTCCCAGGCGGTCATCATCAGCAGGCGCTGCTGGGGGTCGAGTTCGGTGGCCTCGGTGGGGGACATGGCGAAGAACTCGGCGTCGAAGTCGGCGACGCCGTCGACGTAGCCCCCGCGGCGGCCCGCTATCCGGCCCTGGACGGGCTCGGGGGCGTGCAGGGCATCGACGTCGTAACGGTCGCCGGGCGTCTCGCTCGTGGCGTCGATGCCCGCGCGCAGCAGAGCCCACAGTTCGTCCGGTCCCGACGCACCGGGCAGGCGGCAGGCCATGCCGATCACCGCCACCGACCGAGCGTCCACGTCGGACCTGTTCATTGAGAGCACTCCGTTCCATGCGATCGCCACTGTTCTACGTTATGGCGTAGTTGACCTTGCTCCAACGTAACTCCCGCTTTTCCACGGCAGTCCTGATGCGGTGGCCACTGTGAACGGGCCAGAGTGGGCTGTGACCCCCAGTGGGGGGTGTTGCCCCTCAGGGGGCCGGTGTGAACGTGCCTAACTCCAATTCCCGTGGCATCTGCCAACTTGTGATCGAAAGCACGTTCGAGTGTCGTGCGTCACGTCGACCTGAGGGAACCGGCGGCGAAAACAAGCCCATCGCTCGATTGTCCGGCGCGAAACCATTTTGGTTCTTCGCCATGCGAGAAATGACGGGAAGTGATCGCTGGGGGTTCAAACCTCGGGAAACATGGACAGAATCACAGATTGGCCACCTGTCGGCCGCATCCGAAGGGCCGGTTCCGACCGTCTTTGGGATCAAGTCTTCCGGTCCCACAACGTGATGACGGTGTGACGGGGGAGCGGCGAATGACTGAGAGGGGTGGCCCATCAGTGCCGGATCTCTGCTTTGATCGGACCTCATGGAATCCCTGTCATCCGAACACGATCGTCTCGCCGGCGAACAGAGGACGCTGCGGCTGAGGATTCTCGGCCTCAATGCGAGCGACGCTGAAGCCACGTTTGACCGAATTGCGCGCCTCGCGGCGAGTTTCACCCACGCTCCGTTGGCCATGGTCAACTTCATCAACGACGAGCGTCAGATGTTCCGGGGCCTGTACACGCCCTCGTCCTCGCCCGAGGACGCCGCGAGCCCCGAAGGCGGCGGAATCCCGTTCGACCTGAGCAACCTCGCCCGTGAGGCGCCGAGCGACTACGGCTTCTGCCCGCACGTCGTCGCCCAGCAGACGCAGCTTGCCCTCGACGACGTCTTCGACTACCCGCGCTTCAAGGGCAACGCCCTGGTCAACGACCTCGGCGTGCGGTCCTACCTGGGCACCCCACTGCGCGACAACACGGGCATGATCCTCGGCACGGTGTGCGTCGCGGACTTCAAGCCCCGCTCCTGGGACCGCCAGTTGCGCCAGGGCATGCACGAGCTGACGGACACCCTGCTGTCCGAGTTCCGGCTGCGCGACAGCCTCCTCGCCCAGCAGCAGGAACTCTTCGCGGTCTTCGACGGCGCGCCGTTCCCCATCATGCTCACCGAGGGCCCCGAGCACCTGCTGCGCTACGCCAACGGCCGGCAGGGCCAGGCGTTCGGCATGGTCCGCCAGTTCAGCCCCGGCCGGCAGGTGCTGCCCGGCCTCGACGCCGTCGGTGTCTTCCGGGCGATGGACGACGCGCTCGGTTCGGGCCGGCCCGTCACGGTGCCGCAGGTGGCGCTCAGGACGATCGACGCCCCGATGCCGCAGGAGTTCAGCTTCCTGTGCACCCCGGTGCGCACCTCTCCGGGCGCGCCGTTCAAGGGTGTGCTCACGGTGGCCATGAGCACCGGCGGGCAGGGTTACGCAGGCGGCGGGGAACCGCAGGCCTTCGCGGCCAATGTGCAGCAGCAGTTCGAGCGGCTGGGCGGCGGCCCGCTGGTCGACTGAACGCTCAGGGCGCGGGCGAGTGGGACGTCCGGACCCCGTGCCGGACTCCGACGGGTCCGGCAGGGGACCGGCCCGCGCCCCGCGGCGGGACGTGGCGCCGCCCGCCGCCGGATGTCCGGTGGTTCCGGTGCGCCCCTCGGTGCCGCCGTCGTGCCGTCCGCCGACCGCGTCGCCCGTGACACCTCCCGCGGACGCCACCGCGGCCGGGGCGCGGGACTGTGCGCCCGGCCCGTACCCGATCATGCGTGAGGATCCGCCGCGATGACCGCCCCCACCGTCGACGACCCCCTCAGGCCGGCCCGACGCGCCCTGCACGAGGGCGACTTCGCCGCCGCGGCGCGGCTCTACGCCCAGGCACTGGGCCGTCCGCCCACCGGGCCGGACACCGAGGACGCCGAGACCCTGCAGGCCCGCGCCGACTACGCGCTCGCGCTGAACGGACTCGCCCGGTACACGCGCGGCGAGGTCCAGTTGCAGCACGCCCTCGAAGGGCAGAAGTGCCTGCTGGGCGCGGACCATCCCGCGACGCTCACGACGATGGCCCGGCTGGCCGACAACTTCGGCGAGCAGCGCCGCTGCGCGCAGGCCTACGAGGTCGCCCGCGACGCCGTCAACCACGCCCTGCGGGCCTTCGGCGCCGATCACCCCGTGGCGCTGACCGCCCGGCTGAGCCTGGGCCGGGCCCTGGCCCTGACCAGGCCGTACGAGGCCGAGCCCGTGGTGCGGGCAGCGCTGCGGGACATCGACCGGGTGCTCGGCCCCGGCCACTGCGAGAGCTGGTCCGCACGCCATCTGCTGGCGGTGGTCCTGCGGACGGCGGGCAGACTGGCGGAGGCGGAGACCGTCACCCGTGACGTGATCGCCGTGCGGCGGCGGCACCAGGGCGACGAACACCCGGACACGCTCAGGGCCCAGGCCGATCTGGCGATGGTCCTCGGCGCCGCCGGCCGCACGGGGCAGGCGCGGGCGCTGATGCAGACGGTGGTCGACGCGGGCACGTCGGCCCTGGGAGCGGAGCACCCCTGCACCGTACGGTTCCGCGCGCAGCGGGAGACGCTCGCCGGGTGACCGCGGCCGGCGAGCGGGGCCCGGGCGCCTTCCGCGCGGCGGCCGGGCGTCAGGCGGGACGGCCGAGGAGCCGTCCGCCGAGCAGGACCGCGCAGGCCGAGGCCGTCAGCAGCCCGCCGGCGAGGAACGCCCCGCGGACGCCGGCGTGCGGCAGGACCAGTCCGCCCAGGGCCGCGCCCGCGGCGATCCCGGCGTTGTAGGCGCCGGAGTTGGCGGCGAGGGCGAGGTCGGTGCGGCCCGGCGCGCAGGACAGCATCTCGTTCTGCGTGGCCATGAACACCGGGCCGAGGGCGGCGCCCACCAGCAGCAGGCACACCACCGCCGTCATCCGGCCGGTGCCCGCCGCGTACAGACCGAGCAGGCCCGCCGTCTGCGTGGCCACGGCCGTGGGGAGCGCGGCGTGCGGGAAGCGGTCCAGGAGCACGCCGGTGAGGGCGACCCCGGCCAGGCACGCGACGCCGAAGGCGACGAGGAGGGCGTTGACCGTGTCCGGGGCGAAGCCGCTCACGTCGGCGAGGAACGCCACGACGTAGGTGTATCCGGCGAACGCCCCGGCCGCGGACAGGGTCCCGGCCGTCAGGACGGTGCCGAACCTGCGGCTGTCGGGGCGGCTCCCGTAGGCCGCGTGGCCGTCCTCCGGGCGGGTCGCCGGAAGCAGGGCGGCGATGGTGACGAGGCTGAGGAGGCCCAGGCCGGCCAGGGCCGCGACGGGCACCGGCCAGTCGGTGTGCCGCCCGAGCCAGGTCCCCGCCGGGACTCCGATCACCAGGGCCAGCGATCCGGCGACGGACAGCGCCCCGACCACCCGCCCGCGCAGTCGCGCCGGGAACAGTCCCACGGCCACCGGCCCCATGACGGCCCAGAACAGGGCCTGTGCGAGCGCGGTGACCAGGCGTGCCGCGAGCAGCAGCCGGTAGCCGGTGGCCAGGGCCGCGACCAGGCTGGAGAGGACGAGCGCGGCCAGCACACCGCTGAGGACGTGGCGCCGGGGCACGGCCCGGGTGAGGTGGGCCAGGGGCAGGGAGGCCGCGGCGACGGTGAGACCGTAGCCGGTGACCAGGTAGCCGACCGAGGAGACCGGTACCTCCAGGCCGTCGGCGATGAGGGGCAGCAGGCCGACCGGCAGGTTCTCCGCCGTGTTGAAGGTGAACGCGGCCAGCATCAGGGCCCCGGTCACCGGCAGTCGGCCGGGCAGTCCGGTGAGCCGGGAAGCGCCGTCCCTCGTGCCGTCCATGGACGTATCCTCACCGGGCCCACCCGCACCGCCGCAACAGAATTGAGGGCTCCCGCATGACGACCGCTCCCGGGCTGCGCGAGATCACCGCGGCCAACTTCGAGGCCGCGATCGGCCTGCGGGTCCGCCCGGACCAGGAGCACCTGGTGGCGCCGGTGGTGAAGTCGCTGGCCGAGGCGTACGTGCATCCCGGTGTCGCCTGGCCCCGTCTCGTCGTCGACGGGGAGCGGCCGGTCGGTTTCCTCATGGCGTTCTTCGGGATCGACTGGGCGGGGGACGGCTCGGGGACCGACGTACGGTCCGGTCTGTGGCGGCTCGTCATCGCCGACGGCGAACAGGGGCGGGGCTACGGGCGCTTCGCCGTTCGGGCCGTCGCCGCCGAGATACGGCGGCGGGGCGGCACGCGGCTGACCACCACCTGGCATCCGGGCGCGGACGGCCCCGAGGGCTTCTACCTCGGGCTCGGGTTCCGCCCGACGGGCGAGAGGAGCGGCGGCGAGGTCGTCGGTGAGCTGGACCTGCGGGGGTGAGGGCGGGGGCCGCCGCCGGTCGCGCGTCAGGCCTCCGGGGCCGCGGTCCGGTCCGGCACGTGGGGCGGGGCCGTCGTGGCGCGCGGGATCACCCGCGTGGGCAGGACGACGTGCCGCGCGTGGTCCGCGCCGGGATCGTTGAGCAGGCAGAGGGCCAGCTCTCCTGCCTCGCGGCCGATGTCCGAGGGCGACTGGGCGACCGTGGACAGGTCGAGGAAGCCGGCCACCGGCTGGTCGTCGAAGCCGAGGACGGACATCCGCCCGGGCACGGCCACATGGGCGTGGCGCAGGGTACGGACCACGGCGGCGGCGACCTCGTCCTGCTCGGCGAAGACGGCGGTGGGCGGCTCGCGCAGGCTCAGCAGCCCGCCGAGCGCCTCGGTGACGGCCCGCCGGTCACCGACCGGGGTGGCGACCACCAGGTCGTCGTCGAGGGGGACGCCCGCCTCGGTGAGCGCCTGCTGGTGGCCGAGCAGCCGCTCGTGGGAACTGAACGTGAAGCCGCTGGCACCCACGGTCTGTACGAAGGCGATCCTGCGGTGCCCGAGGTTGAGCAGGTGCCGGGTGCCGTGCAGGGCGCCGGCCACGTCGTCGACGTACACGCTGGGGCGGCCCTCGACGTGCTGGCTGAGGTAGACGACCGGCATGCCCAGGTCGTCGAGGCGGGCCGTCTCCCGCGCCGTGAGGTCGAAGGAGAACACGAGCAGCGCGTCGGCGTTGCGCCGCGCCGGGAGCTGTTCGAAGAACGAGGTGCGTTCGGCCAGGTCGGGGGTGACGTACACCTTCAGGTCCATGCCCGCCGCCCGCAACAGCGGGCCCAGGGTGGACAGGGCCGATCCCATGAACCACGAGGCGAGCGTGGGCACCAGCACCGCGACCGTGCCGGTCCTGCCGGTGACCAGGCTCGACGCCTGCCGGGACACGGCGAAGTTCAGCTCGCGCGCGGCCTGTTCGACGCGGGCGCGGATCTCGGGCGAGACGGTGGACAGACCCCGCAGGGTGCGCGAGACGGTGGAGGGGGAGACCCCGGCCCGGTCGGCCACGTCGGCCATCGTGGGGTGCCGCTGAGCGGGTGGCATGGCGCGGACGCTAGCACAGGGCGGGGTACCGGACGGGCCCGTGATGACAGCGCTGTCACGGGTGCTGTGCACGCGCCCGGATGTGCCGGCTCGCGCGGACGCGGGGCGATGCGCTCCGCTTCGCTCCCGGTGCGTCGACGGGACGCATTGACTTGGCGGAAACCCGCACCTAGCGTGCAAGCGATGTCCCGTGAGCCCTGTCGGTCCGTGGTCTGCGACGGTGAACCTCGTCGTGACCTGCGGTGTCGTACGCCTCTCGGCCTGACAGCGCTGTCCCGTCCGTCCGCCGGTGCCTCCCGTCTGATCCCCCCGTCGGCCTCGCCCCAGGAGCAACGCACCCCCATGTCCGAGCCCATGCCCGACCGCGTGCCCGAGCACAAGTCCGGTACGTCCGCGCCGTGGTGGCGCAGTGCCGTCATCTACCAGGTCTACATCCGCAGCTTCGCCGACGGGAACGGCGACGGAGTCGGCGACATCGCCGGCCTGCGCTCCCGCCTGCCGTACCTCGCGGAGCTGGGCGTGGATGCCGTCTGGATCAATCCCTGGTACGCGTCGCCGATGGCGGACCACGGGTACGACGTCGCCGACTTCCGCGCCATCGACCCGCTGTTCGGCACCCTGGCCGAGGCGGAGCAGCTCATCGAGGAGGCGCACCGGCACGGCATCCGCGTCATCCCCGACATCGTGCCCAACCACACCTCCGACCAGCACGCGTGGTTCCGCGCGGCGGTGGCGGCCGGGCCGGGCGCCCCGGAGCGCGCCCGTTACGTCTTCCGGCCCGGCCGGGGACCCGACGGCGCCGAACCTCCCAACGACTGGGTGTCCGTCTTCGGCGGCCCGGCCTGGACGCGGCTGCCCGACGGCGAGTGGTACCTGCACCTGTTCGCGCCCCAGCAGCCGGACCTCAACTGGGAGAACCCCGAGGTGCGGGCCGAGTTCGAGGACATCATCCGCTTCTGGTTCGAGCGCGGGGTCGACGGTTTCCGCATCGACGTCGCGCACGGCCTGGTCAAGCACCCCGAGCTTCCCGACCTGCCGCCGCGCGCCCCGGCGGGCGACGCGGACCCCGGGCGGCCCCGGCAGCACGTCGAACATCCGCACTGGGACCGCGACGAGGTCCACGACATCTACCGCGCCTGGCGCCGGGTGGCCGACGAGTTCCCCGGCGACCGTGCCTTCGTCGCCGAGGCCTGGGCGGAGACCCCCGAGCGGCTCGCCGCCTACGTCCGCCCCGAAGGCCTGCACACCGCGTTCAACTTCAACTTCCTCATGGCGAGCTGGGACCCCAAGGACCTGCGGGCCGTCATCGACGACTCCCTCGGCATGCTCGGAGCGGTCGGCGCCCCCGCCACCTGGGTCCTGTCCAACCACGACGTCGTACGTCACGTCAGCCGCTACGGCCGCAGGGGAGGCAGGCGCTGGCTGCCGAACGAGTCCTACCGGGCCGAGGGCCCCGTCGACCTGGAGCTCGGCCGCCGCCGGGCCCGCGCCGCGGCCCTCCTGATGCTCGCCCTGCCCGGCGGCGCCTACGTCTACCAGGGTGAGGAACTGGGCCTGCCCGAGGTGGAGGACCTGCCCGAGGCCGTGCTGCAGGACCCCATCTGGGAACGCTCCGGCCACACCGACCGGGGCCGCGACGGCTGCCGCGTCCCCATCCCGTGGTCCGGGCGCGAGACGCCGTACGGCTTCAGCCCCGACGGTGCCGCCGCGCCCTGGCTGCCGCAGCCCGGCGACTGGGCGCCGCACAGCGTGGCCGCGCAGGCGGGTGACCCCGGCTCGATGCTGGAGCTGTACCGCGCGGCCCTGCGGGTGCGCCGCGCGCACCCCGCGCTCGGTGACGGTGGCCTGACCTGGCTCGACTGCCCCGACGGGGTCCTCGCGTTCGGGCGCGAGCCCGGCTTCGTCTGCGTCGTGAACCTGTCGTCCGAGGCGCAGCCCCTGCCCGGGCACTCCTCGGTGCTGCTGTCCAGCGGTCCGGTGGAGGACGGCGTGCTGGCGCCGGACCGGGCGGCCTGGCTGGCGGTGTAGCGCAGCGGTCGCCGGCAGGCGGGACGGCCCCGGACGTCACCGTTCCCGGCCGGGGTGACCGGAGCGGCCGGTCACCCCGGCCGGGCGGGTCCCGGCCCGCTCACGCCGAGCGGTCGAGCTCGCGCGCCGTGACCGGGCCGGCGTACGGCACACCGCGCCCGTAGCGCTCCAGTTCGTCCAGCGCGGCGTGCGCCAGCCGGCCCAGTTCGTTGCCCAGGGAGCCCGCGACATGCGGGGTGAGCAGGACGTTCGGCAGGTCGAAGAGCGGGGAGCCGGGGGGCAGGACCTCCGGGTCGGTGACGTCGAGCACGGCGTGGAGGCGGCCGGAGACCAGTTCCTCGGTGAGGGCCGCCGTGTCGACGAGCGAACCGCGGGCGGTGTTCACGAGCGTCGCCCCGTCCGGCAGGGCCGAGAGCCTGGCCCGGTCGAACAGGTGCCGGGTGCCGGGGAGTTCGGGCGCGTGCACGGTGACGATGTCGCTGGAGCGGACGAGGGTGTCCAGCGGGACGCCCCGCGCCCCGAGGGCGGCCGCCTCCTCCTCGCCCACGTACGGGTCGTACAGCAGAACCCGCAGGTCGTAGGGGCGGAGCAGACCGATCACCCGGCGGCCGACGCGGGACGCGCCGACGACCCCGACGGTGCGCCCGTGGTTGCCGGCGTCGCGCAGCAGAGCGTGGGCGTCCACCCGGCCGCGCCGCTCGCGGTACGCGTGGGCGGCGTGCAGGACGCGTTTTCCGGCGAAGAGGATCGCGGCGACCGTGTACTCGGCCACGGGGACGGCGTTGGCGTCGGCGGCCGAGGCGACGGTGAGGCCACGCGCCCAGCAGGCGTCCGTGACGTGGTGCTTGACCGAGCCCGCGGCGTGGATCACCGTGCGCAGCCGCGGCATGCGGGCCAGCGCCCCGCAGGTGAGGGGCGGACACCCCCACCCGGTGAGCAGGACCTCCGCGCGTGCGAGGACGCCGGCCGCGGCGGGCTCGGCGAAGTCCCGGACGACGAGGCGGGGGTCGGTCTCGGCGAGCGCCGTCAGCCGCTCGCGGGCCGCCCGGTCGAAGAGCGCGGCGTGGACGGGCGGGTCCATCGCCAGGACGGTGAACGGCTTCATGGCTCACTCCCCGAGTGCGCGGGACGGGACGGACGGCGGGTGATCAGGCGCTCGACGCGCGCACGTGCAGTTCCGGCAGGATCGCGAGGCGCCGCCGGGGGCGGGAGGGGCCCGCGATCCGCCGGGCCAGGAGTTCGACGGCTGCGGCGCCCACCGCGTACTTGGGCGGGGCGACCGCCGACAGCGGGATGTCGGCCAGCGCGGCCACCTCGTCGTCGTAGGCGACGAGGGCGACGTCGCCGGGGACCTCGGCGCCGCGGGCCCGCACCCGCCGCAGCGCCACGATCGCGTCGTGGTCGTTGTGCACGAGGGCCCCGTCGAGGCGGCCCTCGGCGACCGCCTCGGCGAACGCGCCCAGTACCCGCTCCCGCCGGGCGCCGTCACCGCCGGGCGGCGGCAGCCGGAACAGTGCCTTGTCCCGACCGGTCTCCCGCCCGGCCGCGGCCAGCCCCGCCCGGTACCCCTCCAGGACGAGCGCGGCGTGCGGGCTGTCCTCGCGCAGCAGCAGCCCGACCGACTCCCGCCCTGAGGCGGCCAGATGCCGTACGGCGATCCGCGCGCCGTAGGCGTGATCGGTCACCACGCGCTCCGCGCCCGCCGCGTCGTCCTCGGGGCTCCGCTCCACCAGCACGTACGGCACGCCCAGCGCGGCC
>DASTDN010000570.1:0-4702 GCA_035710365.1 Streptomyces sp.
CCGGACCTTCGCCACCGAGGACAAGGCCGTCGCCGAGGCCTACTGCACGGAGAACACCGTCGGCTACGAATGGCTCGACGACGACTCCATGGTCACCCGCCAGCGCCGCTCCGCGATCATCACCCACCCGGTGACGGGCGAGCGCTGCTGGTTCAACCACTTCGCGTTCTGGAACAGCCGCACCCTCGACCCGGACGTCCGCGAGGTCCTGGTGGAGACCTACGGCGAGGACGGCCTGCCGTTCAACACCTACCTCGGCGACGGCAGCCGCCTCACCGACGAGGAGGTCGACGCCGTCAACGCCGTCTACGACCGGGTCACCGTCCGCGAGACCTGGCAGCAGGGCGACCTGATGCTCGTCGACAACCTGCTCTGCGCCCACGGCCGCGAAGCCTTCAAGGGCGACCGGAAGATCCTCGTCGCCATGGGCGAGCCGGTCGCGCTGGCCGACTGCGCCCCCACCTCCCAGCCGTCCACCACCGTCTACACCGGGAAGTGACCACCACCATGACCGCCGTCCTCCCCGAGCGCACCGCGCCCGCCGCCACCCGGGCCGTCCCGTCCGTCACCGACCTGCTGGACCGGCTCGCCCTCGCCCCGGCCGACCGCACCGCCGTCGTCGCCGCCGACCGCGAACTGTCCTTCGGCGCGCTGCGCGCCGAGGCCATGCGCGTCGCGGGCCGTCTCGCCGCCCGCGGCATCGGCCCCGAGAGCGTCGTGGCGCTCGCCCTGCCGCGCGGCGCCGACCTGGTCGCCACGCTCCTCGGCACCCTCACCGCGGGCGCCGCCTACCTCCCCGTCGACCCGAAGCTGCCCGCCGACCGGCGCCGGTACCTCATCGAGGACTCCGGGGCCGACCTCGTCGTCACCGCCGACGGCACCGCCGAGGTGCCCGGCACCGCGCACCTCGCCGCCGCCGGCCTCCTCGCCCCCGGCGAGGACGACGAGCAGCCGTACCGGCCCGTGCCCGTCTCCGCCGGCACCCTCGCGTACGTCATCTACACCTCCGGCTCCACGGGCCGCCCCAAGGGCGTCGAGATCGGCCGGGCCGCCGCCTCCGCGCTGCTGGCCGAACTGGAGTCCGAGGGCATCGCCGCCCCCGGCACCTGCCGGGTCGGCTGGAACGCCTCCCCGTCCTTCGACGCCTCCGTGCAGCAGTGGGTGCGGATCTGCCGCGGCGACACCCTCGTCATGATCGACGACGACACCCGCCACGACCCGGTGCTGCTGGCGAAGTTCGTCGACGAGCAGCACCTCACCGACCTCGACATCACCCCCTCGCACGCCGAACCGCTCCTCGACCTGCTCACCGCCGACGGCGGCCCCCGCCCCCTCACCCTCCTCATCGGCGGTGAGGCCGTCAGCCCCGCCCTGTGGCGCCGCATCGGCGAGCAGGCCGCCGCCGGAGTGCTGCGCGCCGTCAACCTGTACGGCCCCACCGAGTGCACCGTCGACGCCACCGCCGGCTGGATCGACGCCGCCGACGAGCCGCACATCGGGTCCGTGCTGCCGGGCCTGCGCACCCTCGTCCTCGACGAGAAGCTGAACCCGGTCCCGGCCGGCGGCAGCGGCGAACTGTACCTGGCCGGCCCGCGTGTCGGCCGCGGCTACCGGCGCCGCCCCGGACTGACCGCCGAACGCTACGTGCCCGACCCGCGGGGCGACGGCGGCCGCATGTACCGCACCGGAGACCTGGTGCGGGTGCTGCCCGAGGGCCGCCTCGGCTACCTGGGCCGCGCCGACGGCCAGATCAAGCTGCGCGGCCACCGCATCGAACTCCCCGAGATCGAGGCCGTACTCGCGGCACAGCCCGGGATCGCCGAAGCCGTCGTCGTCCTGCGCGACGAGGTCAACGGCGCGCCCGGCATCGTCGCCTACCACCGCCCGCAGGACCCGGCGGCCCCCGCCGACGCCGCCGGACTGCGCGACCGCCTCGCCGCCGCGCTGCCCGCCTACATGGTGCCCGCCGCCTTCGTCGCCGTGGACCGGTTCGCCACCACCACCCAGGGCAAGCTCGACAAGGCCGCCCTGCCCGCCCCGACGGCGACCGTCGCGCCCGCCGAGGCCGCCGGCCCCGCCCTCACGCCCTCCCAGGCGCTGATCGCCGGGGTGTGGTCCACCGTCCTCGGCAAGAGCGGCATCGGCCCCGACGACAACTTCTTCAAGCTGGGCGGCCACTCCCTGCTCGCCATCAAGCTCGCGTCGCGCGTACGCGCCGAACTCGGCGTCACCCTCCCCGTGAAGGCCGTCTACGCCAACCCCCGGCTGCGCGACCTGGCCCTCCACATCGACACGCTCGTCGCCGCCGCGGCGGGCCAGGACGCGTAAAGGACGATGACCGTGATCCCGCTGTCGTTCGCTCAGCGCCGGCTGTGGTTCCTGGGCCGCCTGCACGGACCCTCCGCCGCCTACAACGCCCCCGTCGTGCTCCACCTGGACGGCGTTCCGGACACCGGAGCGCTCCGCGCCGCCCTGGCCGACGTCGTCGAGCGGCACGAGGTGCTGCGGACGGTCCTCCCGGCAGACGCCGACGGGGAGCCGTACCAGCACGTCGCGGAGGCCGGCGCGGTCGGCCCCCTCACCGTCGAGGACACCGCTCCCGGCGAACGCGACGCGACCGTCGCCGCGTTCGTCCGGCAGGCGATCGACATCACCGCGGGGCCCCCGCTGCTCGCCCGGCTGTTCCGGTCCGCGGCCGGAACCCCGGGCGGCGGGGACGCCGCCACGCTCGTCCTGCTGATCCACCACGTCGCCACCGACGGCTGGTCCGTGCGCCCCCTGCTGCGGGACCTGACCACCGCCTACGACGCGCGCCGCGCGGGCCGGGCCCCCGGCTGGGAGCCGCTGCCCGTGCAGTACACGGACTACACGCTGTGGCAGCACGACATGCTCGGCGACCCGGACGACCCGGACAGCCTCGCCGCCGAACAACTCGCCTTCTGGCGCGACACCCTGGCCGGCGCGCCTCCGGTGATCGCCCTGCCCGCCGACCGGCCCCGCCCCGCGGAACCGTCCGGGCGCGGCGCCACCGTCACCGGCCGGCTCGACGCGGCGGCCCACGGCGGGCTGCTGGCCCTGGCCCGCGGCCACCGCGCCACCCTCACCATGGTGACCCGGGCCGCCCTCGCCGCGACCCTGTCCGCGGCGGGCGCCGGCGACGACGTCGTCATCGGCACCCCCGTCGCCGGCCGACCCGAGGAGGACCTCGGCGAACTGGTCGGGTTCTTCGTCAACTCCCTCGCCCTGCGCACCGACCTGTCCGCCGACCCGACCGTCGCCGACCTCGTGACCCGGGTCCGCGACACCGACCTCGCCGCCTACGAACACCAGGACCTGCCCTTCGACGTGCTGGTGGAGAAACTCGCACCCGAACGGGCCCTCGGCCACCACCCCTTCTTCCAGGTGATGCTGACCGTCGCCGCGGACGACGCCGACGCCACCACGGTCCGCCTCGCCGACGGCATCACCGGCCGCGCCGCCGACACCGGCCTGGACGCCGCCAAGTTCGACCTGACCTGGTACTGCGCCGAACAGCACACCGGCGACGGGCGCCCCGACGGCATCACCGTCTCCCTCACCTACGCCGAGGACCTCTTCGACGCGGACACCGCCCGCCTCCTGCTCGACGCCCTGCTGCGCACCCTCGCCGCGTTCGCCGGCGAACCCCTGCGCCGCGTGTCCCGGCTGGGAACCCTCACCGCCGACGACCGGCTCGCCCTGGCCGCCCGCAGCGAACGCGCCGCGCAGGCCGCGGCCGGCGCCGGGGAACGCCCCGCGCCCGTCCGCACCGACGTCCTCACCCCGCGCGAGGAGATCCTCTGCGGACTGTTCGCCGAGGTCCTCGGCCGCGACACGGTCACCGCCGACGCCAACTTCTTCCGCAGCGGCGGCCACTCCCTGCTCGCCGGCCGGCTCGTCAACCGCGTCCGCGGCGCCCTCGGCGTCCAGCTCGGCATCCGCGACCTGTTCCTCGCGCCCACCCCCGCCGCCCTGCACCGCCGCCTCACCGAGACCACCCGGGCCGAGGGCACCGCCGACCGGCCCGCCCTCACCGCCGTCCCCGCCCCCGAACGCCCCACGCCGCTGCCGCTGTCCGCGGCCCAGCGCGCCCTGTGGCTCCTCGGCCGCATCGAGGGCACCTCCGCCCACTACAACGCGCCCCTCGTGCTCCGCCTCGACGGCGTCCCCGACCGGCGCGCCCTGACCGCCGCCCTCGCCGACCTGCGCGAACGGCACGAAGTCCTGCGCACCGTGTACGGCTCCGACGCGGGCGAACCGCACCAGCGCGTCCTGCCCGCCGCGCCCTGCCCCGGCTCACTGCCCGAGTGGGAGGAGTGCCCGGCCGCCGACACCGACGCACGCGTCACCGCCTTCGGCCGCGAACAGCTCGACCTCGCCACCGAAGGACCCCTGCGGGCCCGGGTGTTCCTGCCGGGCGACGGCACCGCCGTCCTCGTGCTGCTCGTGCACCACATCGCCACCGACGGCTGGTCCCTCGCCCCCCTGCTGCGCGACCTCGGCGAGGCCTACGAGGCACGCCTCGCCGGCCGCGCCCCGCAGTGGCGGGCCCTGCCCGTGCAGTACGCCGACTTCGCCCTGTGGCAGCGCGACCTGCTCACCGGCCCCGCCCACGACCGGCTCCTCGCCTTCTGGAAGCAGGCCCTCGACGGCCTGCCGCCGCGCACCGGCCTGCCCTGCGACC
>DASTDN010000571.1:0-5279 GCA_035710365.1 Streptomyces sp.
GGCACCGGAGCGCGCGCATGCTCTCCCCGCGGCCCTCGCGACCCGGGCCGGGCGCGTCCTGGAGACGGCCGCTGCCTGCGGCTGCCGGAACCTGGTCCTGGGCGCCTGGGGCTGCGGCGTGTTCCGGAACGACCCGGAGCAGGTCGCCGGGGCGTTCCGGTCCCTGCTGGCCCCCGGGGGCCGCTTCGCGGGGACGTTCACGCACGTCGTCTTCGGCGTCCTGGACCGGACGCGGGGCGGGGACGTGCGCGCGGCGTTCGAGCGCGCCTTCGCGTAGGCCGCGTCAGGCGGGCGGGGGAGGCGCGCGCGGCACGCGGCGGAGCCCCCGGGCCGCGCCCGCGGACCGGCACGCCGAGGGAGGTCTCCCGCGCCGGGCGGTGCCGGACGTGACCTCCCGCACCGGGCGGTCACGTCCAGCCGTACCGCTCCCGCAACCGCTGCCGCACGAGGTTGAAGCGCATGCGGTCCAGGGCACAGGCCTCCCGCCGCATCCCGGCGTCGTGCAGCCGCAGCACCCGGTCCACGTCCACCCACGACTCGCGCCCGGACCGGTCCCACGGCCCGCTGCCGATCGGCACCCACTCGCGGTCGCCGTCGTGCCGCCTGCTGGACAACTGGACGGCCAGCACGGTGCCGGCGCTCTCGCGGGCGACGACGAGCACCGGACGGTCCTTGCCCCGGCCGTCGTTCTCCTCGTAGGGCACCCACGTCCAGACGATCTCGCCCGGGTCGGGGTCGCCGTCGTACGCGGGCGAGTACTCGGTACGCACCCGGCCCACCGAGGCGGCGTCGGCCTCGGTGGTGGCGGAGGGACCGTACCGGCCGAGGGCGGCGGCGCCGGTCCCGTGGGCGGCGGCCGCCCGGGTCTCGTCGGTGGAGTGAGTCACGGCGGTCACGCTATCCGGCGCGGGTCCGGGCGGGCGGCCGGGGTGGTGCGGTCAGTCCGCGCGGCCGGTCGCCGCCATCGCGACACCGAGGCCGATCATGGACAGTCCGCCCGCCCCGCCGACCGCGGACAGCCGCCCCGGCGAACTCGCGAACCAGTCCCGGGCACCCGCCGCGACCAGCCCCCACACCCCGTCGCAGACCAGCGCGATCACGTTGAAGACGAGACCGAGGAGCAGCATCTGGACGACCACGCCGCCCCGGCCGGACTCGGCGAACTGCGGCAGCACCGCCGCGAAGAACACGGTCGTCTTCGGGTTGCTCACCCCGACCACGAAACCCTCCCGGAAGGCGCGCCGGCCGGCGGGCGGCGCCGGCACCGGGCCGCCTCCCGCGAAGGCGGCCCGCAGCGCGCCCCGGTCCCGCCACGCCTTCGCTCCCAGGTACACCAGGTACGCCGCCCCGGCCAGCTTCAGCGCGGTGAAGAGGAGGACCGAGCGCTCCACGACGGTCCCGACGCCGAGCGCGACGGCCGCGACGAGCACGTACGCCCCCGTGGTGTTCCCCGCGACCGTGGCCAGCGCGGCGCGGCGGCCCTGCGCCAGCGCCCGCCCGACCACGAACAGCACGCTCGGGCCCGGGACCACTATCAGCAGCAGGGACATCGCCGCGAACGCGGCCACACGGTCGGAGGACACCATGCGGTCATGCAAGCCGCGCGGGCCGCCCCCGGGCAACCCGTTTTCCCGCCCCCGCCTCAGCCGCCCCCGCCGTCCGCCCGGGTCGACATCCGCCCGCGTCCCGCCCTACGATCCCGGCGCGGCATCGCGTGCCGGTCACCGGCCGGGTGAGGCATGGAGGCGCCGCGAAGATGCCCGTGGAGGCATTGACCGTGCCAGTCGAGTTCAACCACACCATCGTCCTCTCCCGCGACCGGGAGAAGTCCGCCCGTTTCCTCGCCCGCGTCCTGGGGCTGGAGGCCGGGGAACCGGCCGGGATGTTCCTGCCCGTGACGACCGCGAACGGCGTCACCCTGGACTTCGCCACCGTCGGCACCGAGATCCCCGTGCAGCACTACGCGTTCCTCGTCTCCGAGGACGAGTTCGACGAGATCCTCGCCCGCCTCGTCGCGGACGGCGTCCCCGTGCAGGCCGACCCGCACGGCCGTCACCCGGGCCGCATCAACCGCAACGACGGCGGACGCGGCGTGTACTTCACCGACCCCTCCGGACACGGCCTGGAGGTCTTCACCCGCCCCTACGGCACCGACCCGGAATCACCCCTGAACGGCGTCACGGAACCGGTCCCCGGGGCGAGCCGGCCGGACCGGGCGGGGTAGCCACCCGCGCCCCTCCGTTTGCCGCCCCGCGTACCGGTTACGCGGGGCGCACGGCAGAGCAGTGGTGAGGAGGCGGGCCGCATGAGCACTCGGCGCCCCGGCGGCCCGGACGACGCGAGGCGGCCGGTCCCCCGGTCGCGGTCGGGGGCGTTCGGCCGCCGGTGGCCGCGCACCGGCACGGAGCCGTCGACCGCCCAGAGCGCGGTCCGCCTGCGCCGGCTGCTCGCGGCCCTCTTCCTGCCGCTCTTCGTCGCGGCCACCGTCCTCTTCGCCGTCCTGGCGGCCGCGGCGCACCCCGGGGACGCCCTCGACCGCGGCGAACTGGTCGTCCTGGCGGTCGTCTGCGGGGTGCTCGCCCTGACGGCGGCCGTGGACCTGTGGGTCATCGGCCGCAGGCTGCGCCGCGAACGCTGACCCGGCGGCGGGCCCCTCGCACCCCGGTGCCCGTCAGGCCGCGTAGGCGTCCAGCGTCACCGTGCAGGACCAGCCGTAGGCGTCCCGGCCGATGCGCAGGTCCTGCCGGACGACGCCTCTCGGGGCGGCCCCGGTGATCTCCACGTCCCCGAGACGGGCGACCGCGAGCCGGATGTCGAGCCCGCCGTCGGCGTCCTCCGCCTCGACGTCCACCGGCACGCACCCGTGCGCCTCGACGCGGTGGATCACCTCGTCCAGCAGCGCGGCCAGCAGATCGTCGTCGCTTCTCCCGGCCAGCCGCACCCGGTCCACATCCGTCGCCCGTACGCCGTACACGTCGGCGAAGCACTCCACCAGCCCGGCCACCGCCTCCGCGAGGCAGCCCTCGCGGTCCGCCGCCCACGCGACGACACGGATGTCCTCCGTGTACCGCGGCACCGCGCGGTGCCCGCTCTCACCCAGCCGCCGGGCCTCCCGGTCGTCGTCCGCGTCACCCACCATGCCCACCGTCTTCCCTGCCGGGGGACGCGCATGCTGACCCGTGAGGGGGAAGCGGCGGTGCACCCGCCCCCGCGCGGGGTACCCGGCGGGAGCCGCAACGCACAGAGAGGGACCCACCGCGATGACCTCCCAACCGGTCCGGGTACCCGTCGGCGGCACGGCACTGGCAGGCGACCTCGACCTGCCGGCGGCCGCACCCGGCGTGGTGCTGTTCGCGCACGGCAGCGGCAGTTCCCGGCACAGCCCCCGCAACCGCCGGGTGGCCGCCGGCCTGCGCACCGCGCGCCTGGGCACCCTGCTGATGGACCTGCTCGACGAACGTGAGGACCAGCGGGACCGGCTGACCGCCGAGCACCGCTTCGACATCCCCCTGCTGGCCCGCCGCCTGGTCGCGGCCATCGACTGGCTGGCCGGCCGGCCCGGTACGGCCACGCTGCCGGTCGTCCTCTTCGGCGCCAGCACCGGCGCCGCCGCGGCCCTGGCCGCCGCCGCCGAACGCCCCGGCCGGGTGGCGGCCGTGGTGTCCCGGGGCGGCCGGCCCGACCTGGCGCACGACGCGCTCGACGCCGTACGCGCACCCGTGCTGCTGATCGTCGGCGGTGCCGACCCCGAGGTGCTGCGCCTCAACGAGGAAGCGGCCGGCCGCCTGCGCGCACCCCACCGGGTGCGGGTGATTCCCGGCGCCACCCACCTGTTCGAGGAACCCGGAACCCTGGAAGAGGCCGTGACCGCGACCCGTGACTGGTGCACCACTCACCTCCCGGCCCCGCCGGACTGACAGCGCCCGCCGCTCGCCCCCCGCTTCCCGTCGGTGACTCCGGGCACGGCCGGGGGACCTGGCGCAGCCGACAGGGGCGACCGGCCCGCGCGACTGCCCGGCCGCCCACCCGCTCCACCGGACGACACCCCGGACCCGGGCGGCTTCCGGGCCGCGCGACGCCGCCGGGCGCGCTTCGGCCGGCCCGGGAGGGGTACGCGGTACGGCCCCGGGGCATGGTCCTGCGGGGGCGAACGGGAAGGAGGCGCCACCGTCATGCTCTTCCGCGACCGACGCCAGGCCGGCCGGGAACTGGCCGAGGAACTGCGCGGGCTCCAGCAGGACGGCGAACTGCCCGCGCCCCTGGTCCTCGCCCTGCCGCGCGGCGGCGTGACCGTGGCCCGCGAGGTCGCCCGCGCGCTGAGCGCCCCGCTCGACGTGCTCGTCGTACGCAAGATCGGCGCACCCCACCACGCGGAGTACGGCGTCGGCGCGCTCGCCGGTGACGACGAGCCCCTCTACGACCAAGCCGCCCTGGACCGGCTGGGCCTCGGCCCCGGCGACCTGGCCCCCGCAGTGGAACGGGAACGGACCGAACTGCGCCGCCGCGAGGAGCGCTACCGCCGGGGACGGCCCGCGCCCGAGGTCCGGGACCGCACGGTGATCGTCGTGGACGACGGACTCGCGACCGGGTCCACGGCCCGCGCCGCCCTGCGCGCCCTGCGCCGCCGGGCCCCCGCCCGGACCGTCCTGGCGGTGCCCGTCGGCGCCCCCGACGCGGCACGGACCCTGCGCGCCGAGGCGGACCTCGTCGTCTGCCCGCACCGGCCGGACGCGTTCATGGCCGTCGGCCAGTGGTACGAGGACTTCGAACAGCTCACGGACGAGGACGTACTGGAGGCGTTGCGCGACGAACCCGGCGGGAGCAGCGACGAGGGCACGTAGCCGCGGCGGGGGCGCGGGCCCGTGGCGGACGGGCCGCCCCGCACACCCCGACGGGCCCCACCGGTCCGCTCAGACGACCCCGTCCGCCCGCAGCGCCGCGATGTCGGCCGCGGAACGCCCCAGTTCGGCGAGGATCGCGTCGGTGTGCTCGCCGACCGCCGGCACCGGGTCCATGCGCGGGTCCGTGCCCGCCAGGTCGGCCGGCGGCAGCAGCGCCTCGACCGCCGCCCCGCCGGGCACGGCGACCTCGCGCCACCGGTCACGGCCGGCCAGCACCGGATGGTCCAGGAACGCGGAGACGTCGTTCACCCCGGCGCAGGCGATGCCGACGGCCTGGAGCTCCGCCAGGATCCGGTCGGCGTCGGAGCGGGCGCAGCGCTCGGCGACCACGGCGTTCAGCTCCGAGCGGTGCGCGACCCGGTCCGAGCCCGTCGCGAA
>DASTDN010000572.1:0-2700 GCA_035710365.1 Streptomyces sp.
TGCTGCGCTGGTGCTTCGACATCCCCGGCGAGGCGGGCCTGGAGGCGGCGGAGGTGACGGCGCGGCTCGCCACCGACGACCGGCTGCGCCCGGAGGGCCTGGTGTCGTTCGGGCTCGGAGGACCCGAGATAGGCGTGCCGCGCCCGCAGTTCAAGCCGTACTTCGACCGGGCCGTCGACGCGGGCCTGCACTCGGTGCCGCACGCCGGTGAGACCACCGGCCCGGAAACGGTGTGGGACGCGCTGACGCACCTGCGGGCCGAGCGCATCGGGCACGGCACGAGCGCCGCACAGGACCCGAAGCTGCTCGCGCACCTCGCCGAGCACCGCATCGCGCTGGAGGTGTGCCCGACATCGAACATCGCCACGCGCGCGGTGCGCACCCTGGAGGAGCACCCGGTCAAGGAGTTCGCGCGGGCCGGTGTCCTCGTCACGGTCAACTCCGACGACCCGCCGATGTTCGGCACCGACCTCAACAACGAGTACGCGGTCGCCGCCCGGCTCCTCGGCCTCGACGAGCGGGGTCTCGCGGACCTCGCGAAGAACGCGGTCGAGGCGTCCTTCCTGGACGAGGCGGGCAAGGCACGGCTGGCGGCGGAGATCGACACGTACACCACCGCCCGCCTCGCCTCCTGAGCCGTCCGGCCTCCCGGCCTCCCGGCGGGCCGCACGGTCGACCGCCCCGATCCCTCCCCCGAGGAATGGCATGCACCATGTGACGGCAGTGGCCCACCGCGGCGACCCCTACCGCGTCCGGGAGAACACGATCGCCTCGCTGCGGTCCGCGTTCGGCCGGGGCGCGGACGCCGTGGAGGTCGACGTACGGCTCACCCGGGACGGCGTGCCCGTGCTCCTGCACGACGACACGCTGAAGCGGCTCTGGGAGCACGACCGGCCTCTGCTGTCACTCTCGGCACAGCAGGTGCGCGACCTGACCGGCGGGCAGGTGCCGACGCTGGCGGAGGCACTGGCGGCGACCGAGGGGCACCGGGTGATGCTGGACCTGCCCGGCACCCCCGACGTGCGTGCGGCCCACCGCGTCGTGGACGTCGTACGGGGGTCGGGCGCCGGGGAACGGGTCTACTACTGCGCGGGCGCCCGCGCCATGCTCGCGGTGCGGGCGGCCGACCCGAGGGCGGAGATCGCGCTCACGTGGACGACGCTGGCGCCGCCGCGGCCGGCGGTGCTGGAGGCGGTGCGCCCGCGCTGGCTCAACTACCGCTTCACCCTGCTGAACCGGGAGCTGGCGGAGCGCGTCCACCGCGACGGCTGCCTGCTCTCCGCCTGGACCCCGGACACCCGCCGCGCGATGCGCCGCCTGCTGGACCTGGGCGTGGACTCGGTCACCACGAACCGGGTCGACGTCCTGCACGCGCTGCGGGCGGCCGGGACGGCGACCCCGTAGGCGGCGTCACCCGCGACTCCCCCGGGCGACGCGGCGTGCGTGGCTGCGGGGGCGGGCGGAGGGCCCGCCCTCTCCGCCGGGGGCCGGAACGGACGGACCCGTACGCCCCCGCCCGAGGACGCCCCACCGACGCGCGCCACGACGGCGCCGCCGCGGGCCGTTTCGCCTCCCCGGCGTCCGGCCACCGACGACGGCCCGCACGAGTCCCTCCGTCCGCCACCGACAACGGCACGTACGAACTCCCCCGTCCGCGACCGACAACGGCCCCGCACGGAATCCCAATCCCCCGTGCGGGGCCGTCCCGGCTCACCCGTGTCACACGTCCAGCGACGTCATCACGTGCTTCACGCGCGTGTAGTCCTCGAAGCCGTACGCCGACAGGTCCTTGCCGTAGCCGGAGTGCTTGAAGCCGCCGTGCGGCATCTCGGCGACCAGCGGGATGTGGGTGTTGATCCACACGCAGCCGAAGTCGAGCTTCTTCGACATCCGCATGGCGCGGCCGTGGTCCCTGGTCCACACCGAGGAGGCGAGGGCGTACGGGACGCCGTTCGCGTACGCCACGGCCTGCTCCTCGTCCGTGAAGGACTGGACGGTGATGACCGGGCCGAAGACCTCCTTCTGGATGATCTCGTCGTCCTGCTTGAGGCCGGAGACGACGGTCGGCGCGTAGAAGTAGCCCTTGTCGCCGACGCGCTGGCCGCCCGCCTCGACCTTGGCGTGCGCGGGCAGCCGGTTGATGAAGCCCTCGACCTGCGCGAGCTGGTTCGGGTTGTTCAGCGGGCCGAACAGCACGTCCTCGTCGTCCGGCATGCCGGTCTTCGTCTCGGAGGCGGTCTTGGCGAGCGCGGCCACGAACTCGTCGTGGATCGACTCGTGGACCAGCACGCGCGTGGCCGCCGTGCAGTCCTGCCCGGCGTTGAAGAAGCCCGCCACCGAGATGTCCTCGACGGCCTTGGGGATGTCGGTGTCCTCGAAGACGACGACGGGGGCCTTGCCGCCCAGCTCCAGGTGGACGCGCTTGAGGTCCTTCGACGCGGACTCGGCGACCTGCATGCCGGCCCGCACGGAACCGGTGATGGCGGCCATCGCCGGGGTGGGGTGCTCGACCATGGCGCGGCCGGTGTCGCGGTCGCCGCAGATGACGTTGAAGACGCCCTTCGGGACGACCGAGCCGATGATCTCGGCCATCAGGACCGTGGAGGCGGGGGTGGTGTCCGACGGCTTCAGCACGACCGTGTTGCCCGCGGCGAGGGCCGGGGCGAACTTCCACACGGCCATCATCATCGGGTAGTTCCA
>DASTDN010000573.1:0-3221 GCA_035710365.1 Streptomyces sp.
CCGCGGCCAGTTGCCGGGGCGGGTCCGCGGGGGGTTGCTCCGCCGGGGGCCGGGCGGGCTTCTTGCGCGGGAAGACCTCGCCCGGGGTGGGTACGGGCCGGGCGGGCTTGGGAGCGGTGCCCGGCGCGGCGGGCTTCGCACCGGGCTCCCCCGCGGGCTCGGCGGCGGGCTTGTCCTTGGCGGGACGGTCGGCCGACTCTCGCGTGGGGCGGTCGGCCGGCGTACGGAGGCCTGTGGCGGGGCCGGTGGCGAGGCCGCCGGGGAGGGCCTGCAGGCGGGCGCGGGAGGCCGGGACGCCGGGCGGGGGCGGCGCGGGGCGGGTGGCGGGAGCCGCGGAGGACGCGGAGGCCACGGAGGCCGCAGGCGCGGCGGACTGCTCCGGTGCGGCACGGGGCGGGCGTACGGCGGCGGAGGCGGGTACGGCGCGGGGCGGGCGTACGGCGGCCGGGGCCGGGGCGGGCGTGTGGTCCGGGGGCGTGGTGCGCGGCGCCGGGCAGGCCCCGACGGCGGCGGGACGGGGGCGCACGCGGCGCTCGTCGCCCACCCGGGGCTCGTGGCGGGGGTCGCCCGGCCAGGGTTCGCAGCGGGCGAGGAGGGTGGCCGCGAGGGGGTTGCCGCGCAGGGCGCCCAGGGCCGCGAGGTCGTCGGGGCCGGGGCGGTGACCGGCTCCCAGGGCCTCCCCCAGGAGGGCGAGATAGGCGGCGGC
This sequence comes from Streptomyces sp., assembly GCA_035710365.1. Classification (GTDB taxonomy): domain Bacteria; phylum Actinomycetota; class Actinomycetes; order Streptomycetales; family Streptomycetaceae; genus Streptomyces. Next base: position 707 of record DASTDN010000573.1, read on the forward strand.
CGTGCCGGGGAGGGCGGCGCGGTACCGGGCCAGGTCGGCCACGAGGAAGGCGCGCAGCCGGGCGCCCTCCCGCGCGGCCTCGTCGAGCGAGCCGGCGAGGCGGAGGCAGTCCTTGACGTCCTCGGCCGAGGCGGGGCTGGGGCGTACGGCCAGGGCGAGGGCGCGGCGGAGCACACGCAGCTCCTCCACACCGAACGCCATGCCGCCGCAGGATCCGTATGGCGTGGGCATGCTGCGACGATACGCGCTAATCAGACAAACCGGGCACAAGGTGAGGGTGTGGCGCGGGGGGTTACTCCGCCGGGGCGGCGGGGTGGTCCGGGGCGGCGACGGGAGCGGCGGCCCGGGGTGCTGGGGCCGGGCTCCCGTCGCCCGAGGGGTCACATGCGGGACACGTTCCGTTCGTAGACCAGGCGCAGCCCGATCAGGGTCAGCCACGGCTCGTGCTCGTCGATCACCGTCGACTCGCCCAGCACCATCGGGGCGAGTCCGCCGGTGGCGATGACGGTCACCTCGTCGGGGTCGCTGGACAGCTCGCGCACCATGCGGTGGACGACGCCGTCGACCTGCCCGGCGAAGCCGTAGACGATGCCGGACTGCATCGCCTCCACCGTGTTCTTGCCGATCACGCTGCGCGGGCGGGCCACCTCGATCTTGCGGAGCTGGGCGCCCTTGACGCCGAGCGCCTCGACGGAGATCTCGATGCCGGGGGCGATGACGCCGCCGACGTACTCCCCGCGCGCGGAGACCGCGTCGAACGTCGTGGCCGTACCGAAGTCGACGACGACCGCCGGGCCGCCGAACAGCTCGACGGCGGCGACCGCGTTGATGATGCGGTCGGCGCCGACCTCCTTGGGGTTGTCGGTGAGGATCGGCACGCCCGTCTTGACGCCCGGTTCCACCAGGACGGCGGGGACGTCGCCGTAGTAGCGGCGGGTGACCTCGCGCAGTTCGTGCAGGACCGAGGGGACGGTCGCGCAGATGGCGATGCCGTCGATGCCGTCGCCCAGTTCGTCGCCGAGGAGCGGGTGCATGCCCATGAGCCCCTGCAGCAGGACGGCCATCTCGTCGGCGGTGCGGCGGGAGTCCGTGGAGATGCGCCAGTGTTCGACGATGTCCTCGCCGTCGAACAGGCCGAGGACGGTGTGCGTGTTCCCTACGTCGATCGTCAGCAGCACGGCCGTTCCCCCTACTCCGCCGCTCGCAGGTCGAGGCCGATGTCCAGGATCGGGGAGCTGTGGGTCAGCGCCCCGACCGCGAGGTAGTCGACGCCGGTGTCCGCGTACGCCTTGGCGTTGGCCAGGGTCAGGCGGCCCGACGCCTCCAGCCCGGCGCGGCCGTCGACCAGGGCCACGGCCTCCTCGCACTCCCCCGGCGTGAAGTTGTCCAGCAGGATCAGGTCGGCGCCCGCGTCCACGACCTCGCGGAGCTGGTGCAGGGTGTCGACCTCGACCTCGATCGGCACGTCCGGGAAGCGTTCGCGGACCGCCCGGAAGGCCTGCGCGACGCCGCCCGCGGCGACCACGTGGTTGTCCTTGACGAGGGCCGCGTCGGACAGCGACATGCGGTGGTTGACGCCGCCGCCGCAGCGGACCGCGAACTTCTCCAGGGACCGCAGGCCCGGCGTCGTCTTGCGGGTGTCGCGGACCCTGGCCCCGGTGCCGTCGAGTACGTCCGCCCACGCGCGCGTGGCCGTCGCGATGCCGGAGAGGCGGCACAGCAGGTTCAGCGCGCTGCGCTCGGCCGTGAGGAGGTCGCGGGTGCGGGTGGTGACGGAGAGCAGCTTCTGGCCGGCCTCGACGCGGTCGCCGTCCTCCACGTGGCGCTCGACCTCGAACTCGTCCGTGCAGACGATCGACAGCACCGCCTCGGCGACCCTGAGTCCCGCGACGACGCCCTCCTCGCGCGCGGTGAAGTCGGCCGTGGCCACCGCGTCCTCGGGGATGGTCGCGACGGTCGTCACGTCCTCGCCGTCGGCGAGGTCCTCCTGGAGGGCGACGTTCGCGATGTCCTCGACCTCCACGGGGTCGAGTCCGGCGTCCGTCAGGAGCTGGGCGAGCGCGGGGTCGAGCCCGCACTCCAGGTACTCCTCGCCGGTGTCGCCGCCGCAGGCGCAGCCGTTACCGCAGCCGTCGGACGGGGCGAGGGGAAGGTCGGATGGGGTCACTGCTGTCACTGCTCCTGAGGATGCCGCCCGGGGCGGGCGGGAAGGGTAGGGGGGAAGTCTGCGGTGTCGGTGGTGCGCACGGCGAGCGTGCGGTCCGGATTCAGCCGTACGACGATGTGGCGGCGCCAAGCGGTGTCGTCCCGGTCGGCGTGGTCCTCGCGCCAGTGGCAGCCGCGGGTCTCCTCGCGCAGCAGGGCCGCCGCGACCAGGACGCGGGCCACGCACAGCAGGTTCAGCGCGCTGCGCTCGGCCGTGAGGAGGTCGCGGGTGCGGGTGGTGACGGAGAGCAGCTTCTGGCCGGCCTCGACGCGGTCGCCGTCCTCCACGTGGCGCTCGACCTCGAACTCG
>DASTDN010000574.1:0-11173 GCA_035710365.1 Streptomyces sp.
GGCCCGCTCCGCCGCACGGCCCGCCGCCCGAACGGGCCGTTGCGCCGACACAATTGTTGAATCGTCGTCTTTCCGGGACACCCCCACGCTGACCTGCGAAAGTGGGGTGTTCCAAGTCGGTGGGGCGGGACGCCGGGACAAGGCAGTAGGAACCGACATCGTGTGTTCGACGTGACACGTGGTGCACAATGACGCCGACACGGGAAAAGCACCCGAACGCATGGGGGGAACGTGTCGCGTTGGAGTGAGTTGCCCGCGGAACTGCATCCGCACGTACGGCAGTTGGTCGTGCGGCTGCGCAGGCTGAAGGACCGCGGTGAGCTGAGCACGAGGCAGTTGGCCGCGGCGACCGGTTACAGCACCAGATCGTGGCAGCGATACCTGAACGGCTGGTCGCTGCCCCCGAGGGGAGCCGTCGAGGCGATAGCCCGCGTCGGCGGTGACGACCCGGACCGGCTGCTGGTGCTGCACGAGATGGCGGCCGAGCGCTGGGCGGAGGGCAGCAGGGTCTCGACCGACGCCTGGGACATCACGATGGAGATGCCGGAGTCCGCCTCCGGGGAGCGGCAGCGGACGTACACACGCGTCCCGCAGACGGTGCTCGCGGTGGGGGCGGTCGCCCTGGTGGTGTCCCTGTCCGCCGTGCTCATGCTGGCCCTGCAGCTCACCAAGGCGCGGGAGGCCGCGCAGGACACGCAGGAGCGTACGGTCGCGGCGGCGGGGCCGGAGGCCGAGACCGGCGCCCACCCGGGAGCCGCGCTGCCCACGCTGCACACCTGCCGGCTGGAGAAGACCGGGGGCCGCTGGTACGCGGGGTACAGCCGCACGCGGAAGGCCGTGGTGACGTACGGCCAGATGGGCCCGGAGGTGATCGAGGTCCAGTGTCTGCTGCAGCGGGCGGGCTTCTCCTCCGGGGCCGTCGACGGGATCTACGGCCCGATGACGCTGCGCGCGGTCAAAGGCTTCCAGACCGAGTCGGACCTGGCGGCGGACGGGGTGATCGGTCCGATGAGCTGGAAGGCGTTGCGGGCGGCACCGGCGAAGAAGTGACGGCGGAACACACCCGGCCGACCTCGTCGCTGCGTGAGCCGAGGACGCGTACGGGCTCAGCGTCGCAGACGGGGCGCACGACGTACGGCGGGTCGTCGTGGGCGCGGTAGCTGAACGGCAGCGCGATGCCGCCGCGGCAGGCCGCGCCGGACCTGTGCCCGATCACCGCTGAGCCGACGGGCCGTCTCCCGGCGCTGCGGGGTGGCCGAGTCGCAGCGGAGCGGCCGGGCGACGGCACCGGCGCCCCCGGCGAAGCCGCCCGCCGCACCGGCTCCCCGGCCCCCGCGTCCGCCGGGGGGCGGGGCGGGGGCCGGGTGACGACGTGACCGCCTACAGGGTCCCCCGCAGCTTCTGGGCGACCTCGGTGGCCCAGTAGGTGAGGATGTTCTGCGCACCGGCGCGCTTGATGCCGGTGAGGGTCTCCAGGATGGCGCGGTCGCGGTCGACGAGGCCCTTCTCGGCGGCGGCCTCGATCATCGCGTACTCGCCGGAGATCTGGTACGCGGCCACGGGCACGTCGACGGAGTCGGCGACGCGGGCGAGGACGTCGAGGTACGGCCCGGCGGGCTTCACCATGACCATGTCGGCGCCCTCCTCAAGATCGAGGGCGAGTTCGCGCAGGGACTCACGGACGTTGGCCGGGTCCTGCTGGTAGGTCATGCGGTCGCCGGTCAGGGAGGAACCGACGGCCTCCCGGAAGGGCCCGAAGAAGACGGAGGAGTACTTGACGGTGTAGGCGAGGAGGGCGACGTCCTCGCGGCCGATCTGGTCGAGGGCGTCCCGGACATAGCCGATCTGGCCGTCCATCATGCCGCTCGGGCCCAGCACATGGGCCCCGGCGTCCGCCTGCACCTGGGCCATCTCGGCGTACCGCTCCAGCGTGGCGTCGTTGTCGACACGCCCCTCGTCGTCGAGGACACCGCAGTGGCCGTGGTCGGTGTACTCGTCGAGGCAGAGGTCGGACATGACGACGAGATCGTCACCGACCTCGGTCCGGACGTCGCGCAGGGCGACCTGGAGAATCCCGTCGGGATCGGTCCCGGCGGTGCCGAGGGCGTCCTTCTTGTCCTCCTCCGGCACGCCGAACAGCATGATCCCGGACACCCCGGCGGCCACGGCCTCGGCCGCGGCCTTCCTCAGGCTGTCGCGGGTGTGCTGCACGACCCCGGGCATGGAGGAGATCGGCACCGGCTCGGAGACCCCCTCCCTGACGAACGCGGGCAGGATCAGATCGGCGGGGTGCAGCCGGGTCTCGGCGACCATCCGGCGCAGAACGGGCGTGGTACGCAGCCGCCGGGGCCGTGTACCCGGGAAGGAACCGTACTTCGACATACGGCCTACGCTACGCCCGCCCCACAGCCCCCGTTGCCGACTACCCGTCGGAACACCCCCCACCCCCAACGTGACCTGCGGAAACACCGCCTTCAGGGGCGCCGCACCCCGTCGGCGTACGGGGCCCCTTCGAACGCGGCAGGCGGTGTGACGCCGACCGTGAGCCGCCGGTCGCTACTGCGCCCCCATCAGTTGCAGCACCCGGTTCACCGCGTCCAGGATCGGCACCCCCAGGGCCCCGGCCGTCGCCGCGATCCCCGCGACCGCCATCAGCGCGCCGTGCCGCTCCTGCGGCTGCGCGGTGTCGGCGGAGGCGAGGACCGGCAGCGTCGCGTCGATGGTCTGGGCGGTCGCGGGGGTCACCTGCTCGCGCAGTTCCTGCACCAGCCGCACGAGCTCGCCGAGGGCGACCCGGAGTTCGGGGTCCATGGCCGGGGCGGGGGGCGTCCCCACGTTCTTCACCATGCCGGTGTGCCCCGTGCCGCCGAAGATGTTGACGTTGTCGCCGTACGTGCTGAAGTTGTCGCGGCTCACTTGGTCATCCCCACGTTTCCGGTACCGCCGTACATGTTCACGTTGTCGCCGAAGTGGTAGTGCGCGGGGTTGATCGCGAGCGACTCCACGTGCACCAGGAACTCCGCCTCGGGATTCTCGATCGCGTTCACCACCTGTCCCACGAGCCGCTGGAGGTGCTCGTGGTCCTTGCTGGTCACCACCGCCGTGGAAGCCCCGGACGTCTCGACCGCCAGGACGAAGTGCGAGGGGGCCGACAGGACCGCCAGCCATTCGATGAGGCAGTAGATCAGCCCCACGAGGGCGCCGATCCACACGAGCCTGACGATCGTCTTGGCCGCCTCCTCCTCACCCGCGATGCCGGTGATGCCGCCGAGGATCGTCAGCGCGAAGGCCACCGACAGGGTGATCGCGAGCCGCTTGAAGAACAGCAGGGTGGCCGCGCCACGCCGCGGTGTGGCGACGAACGTGTACACGCGCGTCACGTTCCGCAGCGGATACGCCGCGCCGGCGACCCACAGCAGCCGCTTCGTGACCCGCATCTCGACCGGACCCGCGCCTCCCGGAGGAGCCGGTGGCGGAGGGGGCGGAACCTGGTGGTGCCAGGGCCTGCCTCCGGTGGGCGGAGGCGGCGCCGGCACGGGAGGAGTGGGAGGTAATGCCTCGGGCTTGTCGGGCTGGTGCATCCGTGATGTCCCCCGGGATACGGCCGAACGGGCCTCGGTGGGTGTGGAGGGAACAGTAACCCGGACCCATGGGAGCACCGCACCCCATTTCGGCCATCGGCAACGATGCTCACCGATCACCGACATCTGGGCAGCCGCGTTCCGCATCCCGCCCAGCTCGCCCGGCTTCCCCGAAAGGGAACGGCAGGGCGGGGCGCGCCCCCACGGCACGCCCCGCCCCGGCAACCCCGCGACCACGCACGCCCTGCGGGCGGCGACGCCGGGCCTCAGGTCGTGGAGCGCCGCCTGCGCGCCCCCGGCCGCCGCTCACTCGGCCGCGTCACCGGATCCCCCGCCTCCAGCGCGGCCACCCGCCGCCGGCGGCCGAACTCCGCGAGCGCCTCCGCCAGCTTGTGGACGGACGGCTCAGGAGCCATGACGTCCACCCGCAGCCCGTGCTCCTCCGCCGTCTTCGCCGTCGCGGGGCCGATGCACGCGATCACGGTGACGTTGTGCGGCTTGCCCGCGATGCCGACCAGGTTGCGGACCGTCGAGGACGACGTGAACAGCACCGCGTCGAAGCCGCCGCCCTTGATCGCCTCACGGGTCTCCGCGGGCGGCGGCGACGCGCGCACCGTGCGGTAGGCCGTGACGTCGTCGACCTCCCAGCCCAGCTCGATCAGACCGGCGACCAGCGTCTCCGTGGCGATGTCGGCGCGCGGCAGGAAGACCCGGTCGATCGGGTCGAAGACCGGGTCGTAGGGCGGCCAGTCCTCCAGGAGGCCCGCCGCCGACTGCTCGCCGCTCGGCACCAGGTCCGGCTTCACGCCGAACGCGATCAGCGCCTTCGCCGTCTGCTCGCCGACCGCCGCGACCTTGATGCCCGCGAAGGCGCGCGCGTCCAGGCCGTACTCCTCGAACTTCTCCCGGACCGCCTTGACGGCGTTGACCGACGTGAACGCGATCCACTCGTAGCGGCCCGTCACCAGGCCCTTGACCGCCCGCTCCATCTGCTGGGGCGTACGCGGCGGCTCCACCGCGATCGTCGGCACCTCGTGCGGCACGGCACCGTAGGACCGCAACTGGTCGGAGAGCGACGCCGCCTGCTCCTTGGTGCGGGGCACGAGGACCCTCCAGCCGAACAGCGGCTTGTTCTCGAACCACGACAACTGCTCGCGCTGCGCCACGGCGGGCCGCTCGCCCACCACGGCTATCACCGGCCTGCCGCCGTCCGGGGACGGCAGCACCTTGGCCTGCTTCAGCGTCTGCGCGATCGTGCCCAGCGACGCCGTCCAGGTCCGCTGCCGGGTCGTCGTACCGGCGACGGTGACCGTCAGCGGCGTGTCCGGCTTGCGGCCCGCCGTGACCAGCTCACCGGCCGCCGCGGCGACCGCGTCGAGCGTCGTGGAGACCACCACCGTGCCGTCGGAGGCGCCGACCTCGGTCCAGCACCGGTCCGACGCGGTACGGGCGTCCACGAACCGCACGTCGGTGCCCTGCGCGTCCCGCAGCGGCACACCGGCGTACGCGGGCACACCGACGGCCGCCGCGACACCGGGGACCACCTCGAAGGGCACCCCGGCCGCGGCGCACGCCAGCATCTCCTCGGCGGCGTACGCGTCGAGCCCGGGGTCGCCGGACACCGCACGCACGACCCGCCTGCCGCCCCGCGCGGCCTCCATGACAAGATGTGCGGCATCCCGCGACGCGGGGCCACCAACGGTTGTTGACGAGCCGTCGACAACCGTGAGCTGAGGCGTGCCCGTCCCCGGATGCGCCTTCGCGGAAGAACCAGCAGGGCCGGCGGCAGCGGCGGAACCGGTGGCGCCGGAGTCGTCCGGCCGGGCGTCCGCGTCCGTGTCTACCTCGGCGACGCCGTCCCTGGCGTGCAGGCGTACGACGTCGAGCACCTCGTGCTCGGCGACCAGGACGTCCGCGTTCGCCAGTGCCTCGACGGCTCGCAGGGTCAGCAGTCCCGGATCTCCGGGTCCGGCACCGAGGAAGGTGACGTGCCCGTGTTCAGGACCGGCGGGAAGGGTGGTGGGGCTCAATGTGCTCGCTCCCCCATCAGACCGGCCACGCCCTGGGCGAGCATCTCGGTGGCGAGGTCGCGACCGAATGCCTCCGCCCGGTCGTGCGCTTCGGGCACGGGACCGGTGGTGGACAATTGCACCGTCGTGGCGCCGTCGGTCGTACCGACGACACCGCGCAGGCGCATTTCCTTGACAATCTGCCCGTCGGCCAGCAGGTCGGCCAGCGCGCCCACAGGGGCGCTGCAGCCGGCCTCCAGGGCGGCGAGCAGTGACCGCTCGGCGGTCACGGCGACCCGGGTGAACGGGTCGTCGAGTTCGGCGAGCGCGGCGATCAGGTCCGCGTTGCCCGCGGCGCACTCGATCGCCAGGGCCCCCTGGCCGGGGGCCGGCAGAACCGTGTCGACCGACAGGAAGTCGGTCACCTCGTCGATCCGGCCGATCCGGCTCAGCCCGGCAGCGGCCAGCACGACCGCGTCGAGCCGGCCCTCCCGCACGAATCCGATGCGGGTGTCGACGTTGCCCCGGACCGGGACCATCTCGATGTCCAGGCCGTGGGCGCGGGCGTACGCGTTCAGCTGGGCCGTGCGGCGCGGCGAACCGGTGCCGATGCGCGCCCCGCGCGGCAGGTCCGCGAACTTCAGCGCGTCCCGGGCCACGAGCACGTCGCGCGGGTCCTCGCGCACCGGCACCGCGGCCAGCGCGAGCTCCTCGGGCTGCGCGGTCGGCAGGTCCTTCAGGGAGTGCACCGCGAAGTCCACCTCGCCCCGGGCCAGCGCGTCGCGCAGCGCGGTCACGAAGACGCCCGTGCCGCCGATCTGCGCGAGGTGCTCGCGGGACACGTCTCCGTACGTGGTGATCTCGACGAGCTCGACGGGCCGTCCGGTCACCTGGCTCACGGCGTCCGCGACCTGACCGGACTGGGCCATGGCGAGCTTGCTCCGCCTGGTCCCGAGCCGTAGTGCCTTGTCACTCATGCTGGCCCTCGGTTCTTGGCGTTCTGGTCGTTGCGGTCCGGGCGATCCGGCCGGCCGGACCGTACTGGGGGTCCCCGCCGGCCCTCTCGGCGCCGTTCACGGCGCGGGAGACGGCGGACACCGTCTCCGGGGCGAGGTCGAACAGGGTGCGCAGCGCGTCCGCGTAGCCGGCGCCGCCCGGCTCCGCAGCGAGCTGCTTGACCCGCACCGTCGGCGCGTGGAGCAGCTTGTCCACGACGCGCCGGACGGTCTGCGTGATCTCGGCGCGGTGCTTGTCGTCGAGGGCGGGCAGCCGACCCTCCAGGCGGGCCATCTCCCCGGCGACGACGTCGGCGGCCATGGTGCGCAGCGCCACCACCGTCGGGGTGATGTGCGCGGCCCGCAGCGCCGCCCCGAAGGCGGCCACCTCGTCGGAAACGATACGGCGGACCTGGTCGACGTCGGCCGCCATCGGGGCGTCCGCGGAGGCCTCGGCGAGCGATTCGATGTCGACGAGCCGGACGCCCTGCAGCCGGTGCGCGGCGGCATCCACGTCGCGCGGCATCGCCAGGTCGAGGAGGAAGAGTACGGGGGCGGGGCGCGTGTCCCCGGCGGCCGGTTCGGGCCGGCGCCGCTCCGGGATGCGTCCGGCGGTCGCGGCGGTGGCGGCGAGCGCGCCGATCAGCTCGGCGTCGTCACTCGCGCGGGTCTGCTCGCGGCGGTCCACGGCGCCGCCCGCGGCCCAGGTCGCGTGCTGTTCGAGGGTGGCGGCGTCCAGGCCGGCCACGGCGGCCTCCCCGAGGACGGAGAAGCCGGGCTGTACGGACAGGTCGAGGGGGCAGCCGTCCTCGGCGCCGACTCCCGCGGGCGGCAGCGGCGTCTGCGCGTCGGCCGGCTTTCGTATGTCCTCGGCCGCGCTGCCGGGGGCGGCGGCGAGTTCGTCGACCAGGTCGGCGGCGGCCCGGCCGGTGCGCCCCTCGACGGCGGCGGCGACCTGCTCGGCCGTCAGCACGAGACCGGTCGCTCCGGTGCAGGACACGGCCAGATCGGCACGTGTCAGTTCACCGGCGACGTCGGCCATCGCCACGGCGCGTGCCCGTACGGCCGTGTCGTCGCCCTCGGCCAGCACGCGGGCGAGCCGCTCGGCGCGCTCCTGGGTGCGGTTGGCGACGACGATCTCGGCGACACCGGCGCGCGCCAGCGTGGCCGCGGCCAGCGAGGACATGGACCCGGCGCCGATCACCACGGCCTTCTTGCCGCGCGCCCACCGCTCGACCGGGGCCCCGGCGGCGAGCTGCTCCAGGCCGAACGTCACCAGCGACTGCCCGGCCCGGTCGATGCCGGTCTCGGAGTGGGCCCGCTTGCCGACCCTCAGGGCCTGCTGGAAGAGGTCGTTCAGCAGCCGCCCGGCGGTGTGCAGGTCCTGCGCTTTGGCCAGGGAGTCCTTGATCTGGGCGAGGATCTGGCCCTCGCCCACCACCATCGAGTCCAGCCCGCAGGCCACCGAGAACAGGTGGTGGACGGCGCGGTCCTCGTAGTGCACATAGAGATAAGGAGTCAGCTCGTCCAGGCCGACGCCGCTGTGCTGGGCGAGCAGCGTGGACAGCTCGGCGACACCGGCGTGGAACTTGTCCACGTCGGCGTACAGCTCGATGCGGTTGCAGGTCGCCAGCACGGCGGCCTCGGCGGCCGGTTCGGCGGCGACCGTGTCCTGCGCCAGCTTGATCTGGGCGTCCGCGCACAGCGAGGCCCGCTCCAGGACGCTGACGGGGGCGCTGCGGTGGCTCAGCCCGACGACGAGGAGACTCATGCCGGCATCACGGCGGGTACGTCCCCGTCGGGCCCCTGGTCGGCGGACTCGTCGCGGACGGCGGCGATCGGGGCGGCCGCCGCCGCGGCCTCCGCCGCGGCGGCCCCCTCCCCCGCCTTGCGCTGCTCGTGGAAGGCGAGGATCTGCAGCTCGATGGAGAGGTCGACCTTGCGGACGTCGACGCCGTCGGGGACGGTCAGCACCGTCGGTGCGAAGTTCAGGATCGAGGTGACACCGGCGGCCACGAGCCGGTCGCAGACCTGCTGGGCGGCCCCGGCCGGCGTCGCGATGACGCCGATGGACACGCCGTTGTCCGCGATGATCCGTTCCAGCTCGTCGGTGTGCTGCACGGGCATCCCGGCCACGGGCCTGCCCGCCATGGCGGGGTCGGCGTCTATCAGTGCCGCCACCCGGAAACCGCGGGAGGCGAAGCCGCCGTAGTTGGCGAGCGCGGCGCCGAGGTTGCCGATACCGACGATCACGACCGGCCAGTCCTGGGTGAGGCCGAGTTCGCGGGAGATCTGGTAGACGAGATACTCGACGTCGTAGCCGACGCCCCGGGTCCCGTACGAGCCGAGGTAGGAGAAGTCCTTGCGCAGCTTCGCGGAGTTCACGCCGGCGGCGGCCGCGAGCTCCTCGGAGGAGACCGTGGGCACCGAGCGCTCCGAGAGAGCGGTCAGGGCGCGGAGATACAGCGGAAGCCTGGCGACGGTGGCCTCGGGAATCCCTCGGCTACGGGTCGCCGGTCGGTGAGTTCGGCCAGTTGCCACGGTGCTCCTGCGGGTAGAGCGGGGCTGCAGGCGGTCACACGTCACCGGACCGCCCCGTCGGATGCAGGCTATGTCTTTGTGAACGCGTGCACAAAGATGGTGCCCGATTTGCCCGTCGAACGTGACCGGACTCACGCGGTCCCGCCGCACGGAACCGGAACCGGCACCCACGCACCGTCGTTCCTCACTTATCGGGGGCAAAACCGCACACTCTCCTCTACGATCCTCGCCCCCGAGACCAAGACACCATCGATCCTAAGTCACTTTCCGGACCACTTGGACTGCCCGGTCAGCGCCCTGCGCAGTCTCTCCTCATTCACACGCCAGAAGGTGTGCTGCTCGCCGTCGACGAGCACGACGGGGATCTGCTCCCAGTACCGGTCGTGCAGTTCGGCGTCCCGGGAGATGTCCTTCTGCTCCCAGGGCACCCCCAGATCGGCGCACACCTTCTCCACGACCGCCTGCGCGTCGTCGCACAGATGACAGCCGGGCTTGCGGATCAGGGTGACGAGCCGGTCCTCGGGCGACCGGGCGGCGGTACGGCGGAAGAGGGCACTCATGGACCCATTCTCCCGCCGCGCCACGCCCGGGCGCCCCGCTCGCCGATCACCGCAATGGCGGGCCGTTCACCCCCGTCCCGCCCGCTCGACACCGGAAGGACCGAACAGACTGGCTATGCTCACCGTCATGGCCGCTCTCGGATGGCTCACCCCCCGACGACGCCCCGCCACCGCACGCAGCGTGCTCGCCGGCGAGGCCTCGGCGGAGGCCGCCCGCAAGTCCACCCGGGACATCCTGGGCGAGGAACCCCTCTTCCCGGTCCCCGGCGACGACCGGGCCGCCGCCTTCTTCGACCTGGACAACACCGTCATGCAGGGCGCCGCGATCTTCCACTTCGGCCGGGGCCTGTACAAGCGGAAGTTCTTCCAGACCCGCGACCTGGCCCGCTTCGCCTGGCAGCAGGCGTGGTTCCGGCTGGCCGGCATCGAGGACCCCGAGCACATGCAGGACGCCCGCGACTCGGCGCTGTCGATCGTGCGGGGCCACCGCGTCGCCGAACTGGCGACCATCGGCGAGGAGATCTACGACGAGTACATGGCGGAGCGCATCTGGCCGGGCACCCGCGCGCTGGCGCAGGCCCACCTGGACGCGGGCCAGCGGGTGTGGCTGGTCACGGCCGCCCCGGTGGAGATCGCCACGGTCATCGCCCGCCGGCTGGGCCTGACCGGCGCCCTCGGCACGGTCGCCGAGTCGGTCGACGGCGTCTACACGGGCCGCCTGGTCGGCGAACCGCTGCACGGCCCGGCGAAGGCGGAGGCGGTGCGCGCACTCGCCGCGGCGGAGAACCTCGACCTCTCCCGCTGCGCGGCCTACAGCGACTCGCACAACGACATCCCGATGCTGTCCCTGGTCGGCCACCCCTACGCGATCAACCCGGACGCCAAGCTGCGCAAGCACGCCCGCCGGCTGGACTGGCGGCTGCGCGACTACCGCACGGGCCGCAAGGCCGCCAAGGTCGGCATCCCGGCCGCCGCCGGCGTCGGCGCGGTCGCGGGCGGCACGGCCGCGGCGATCGCCCTGCACCGCCGCCGTCGGTAGCCGAGGGCGACGAAGGGGCCCGCAACGCCCGGGTGCGACCCGAAAGTCACCCCCTCGGGCGGACACGCCCCGTCACTCTTCCGTGCGGTCTCCTTGCGTGTACACCGCCACAACCCGCGCGGTACGCAACCCGAAGACGAACCTTTTCGATCAGCAACCGATCACTCTGCGACACCTGAGTGGACGTCAACCGACCAGTGCAGCAACGTAACCGAAGTTTTGGGCAACTGGGCGTAGCAGGGCCTGTACGAAGCGTTATTCTCCTCAGACGCAATCCGGTACCCAGCCGTCGCTACGACGGGTGAACGGTCCCGCACTGCACGTGATGGAAGCTCTGCCTCTGGGAGTCCCGTGTACCCACACGTCGGGGTTGACGCCTCGGGCCTGGCTACGCTGCGCGCAACGGTCCAGGACCTGTTGCGCGGCTTCGTCCCCACCGCGTACGCCG
>DASTDN010000575.1:0-8955 GCA_035710365.1 Streptomyces sp.
GGAGGCCTGCGCGACGGGGCTGCGCGCGGTCCGGCTGCTGGACACGGTGCGCTCCCACCGGGGCGGGGAATACCTGGAGGACTTCCGGCAGCGGCTGGAGCCGTTCAAGGAGGAACCCGTGGTCAGGGAGTTCGGCGCGCGGCTGGAGCTGCAGCCCGCGGCGTGAACGGCCGGGCCGTCCGCGGCGACGGTGAGGCGAACACCACACCCGTCGGGAAGGGGGGCACAAGCAGCGCCGCGGGCCCCGGGTTTGTCACCGCGCGCACGGGGCAGAAGGTCGCGCCTCGTGCTGCGTGGCACCGGGCTCCGGGGACCGGGTAGCGTGAACCGACGATTCCGAAGGTCCCCCAATCGTAGGAGTCCCGGTGACGCAGAGTGGACAGGGCGAGGAGCCCTCGGCGCGCCCCGCGCGCGAAGGCATCGTGCTGCCCTCCGACGGTGGCGAACCGCTGCTGCCGGGCAGGCCCGGCGCGTCCGGACCGGTCCGGCCCGCGCCCGCCCCGCCGCCCACCACGACTCCGGCCGGCGGCCAGTCAAGGGGCACCCCGTGGGGGCCCGAGCAGCAGCACACCCCGCCCCCGCCGGCGGCGCCGGGCTGGACGCCGCCGCCCGCCCAGGCCTGGGGCTCCGCGCAGGACGCCCAGCAGCAGCCCGCCTGGGGCGCGCACGGCCAGGACGCGGGCGCGCTGCCGCCGCAGGCCGCCCCGGAGGCGTACGGCACCCCGCAGACCGCCGCCGACGCCTACGGCGCGGCCCCGCAGACGGCGTACGGCCAGAGCGGGGCGGCGCTGCCTCCCGCGCAGCACGGCGGGGCCGGCGCGCCCCTGCCGCCCGCCGGGCACGCCGACCAGGCCACCCAGTACCTGCCGCCGGTCGCCGCGCCCGCCGCTCCCGCCGTGGACGAGGGCGCGACGCAGTACATACCCCCGGTGGCGCCGGGCGCCCTGCCGCCCGAGATGCCGTCGGAGGCCACCCAGTTCCTCGGCCGGGCCCCGCTGCCCGGCGCGCCCGTGCCGCCGCCCGCGGCCGGGCCGGACTCCGAGGCCACCCAGCTCATGTCGCCGGTCACCGGGCAGCACCCGGGGGCGGCGTACGGCGAGCGGCAGCCGCCCGCCGAGTTCGACAACCTGTTCCGCAGCGAGCCGGGCGGCGCGGCCCCGACGAGCGCCACCCAGCACATGCCCCGCTTCCCGCAGCAGGGTGCCCCGCATGCCGCCGCGCCCGCCGGGTACGCCCCGCAGGGCCCCGGCGGCGGCCGGCACGGCGGCGCCCACGACGGCGACGGCGGCGGCCGGGGAGGCCGCGCCGGGCGCGGCGGTTCGCGCGTGCCGCTGATCGCGGCGATCGGCGTCGCCATCGCCGTCGTCGGCATCGGCGCGGGTGCGCTCCTCGCCGGTGGCGGCGGCGGGGACGGCGACGAGAACGAGCCGGTGGCGGCGTCGAGCCCGACGACCGGGGAGTCCGCCTCACCGTCCGGCGACCCGGCCGAGGCACAGGCCGTCGAACTGGACAAGCTGCTCGCCGACAGCGGCGACAGCCGGACCTCGGTGATCAGCGCGGTCGCCGACGTCAAGGCCTGCCGGAACCTCGCCGGGGCGGCCCAGGACCTGCGCGACGCGGCGAAGCAGCGCACCGGGCTGGTCACGCGCCTGTCCGGGGTCGCCGTGGACGAGCTGCCCGACCACGCCGCGCTGACGTCGGCGCTCACCAAGGCCTGGCAGGCGTCCGCGTCGGCCGACAACCACTACGCCGCCTGGGCCGACCAGGTCGCCGCCAAGAAGGGCAAGTGCAAGAAGGGCCACGCCCCCGTCACCAGCCAGACGGCGGCGGGCAACCGCGAGAGCGGCACGGCCAGCCGGCAGAAGACCGAGGCCGCCGAGCTGTGGAACGCGATCGCGAAGCAGTACGGCCTCACCGAGCGGCGCCCCACCCAACTGTGACGCCGCGCGGGGCGGCGGCGCGGGCCGGGGCCGGAGAGCCACGTCCCGCGGCGTCCTCGCCGTGCCCGGGAAGCCCCGGGAGGCACCTCACCGGACGGCCCTCCCGTACGGCCTGAGGGCCACGTCGGCGCCGGGCGGGCGGCAGGGCCTGCCGCGGCGGGCCGGCCCGGGACCTCCGCCGCGCGTCGGCGGCGGCCCGCCGGCGGGGACGCCCCGTACGGCGTCTGCCGTGCCGGGCCCCACACCGCGCGGGGCGACCGCGCCAGACCCGTCGGTGCGGCACGACGGGCGGGCAGGCGGGGCGGGGGCGTCGGCGGAGGCGGCGCCCGCCCGTGCGGGGTCCGCATGCTCGCGCCGCCCGTCGGCCGGGCGGTGACGCGTGGTCGGCGGCCGGTGACCTGGAGGTGCATTGCGGGGGCTCCGGTGGGGCGCGCGCGGCGAAGAACGTACGATCGGTGACCGTGCAAGGTTCGGAGAACACTTCCCGTCGTGGCCGTCGCTCCTACACCATGGGCGGCATGCCACTGAACGACATGCCGTGGTGGCGCTGGCGCAGCAATGTGCGTTCCGCGCTGCACATGCTCTCCGACCCCGTGTTCCAGCGGGACGTCTGGCTGGCGGGCCTGGACGGCTACGGCGACGTCACCGACGCCGTCTACCGCCTCGTCGAGGACACCTGGCTCGACCACTGGTCGGCCGAGAAGTACGTCGGCACGATCTTCCGCGACTCGCAGGAGGCCGCCCTCGTCGACACCGCCGTGCTGCGCGTGCTGCGGATCATGCACCAGGTCGGGCCCGACGCCCCCGTGCAGACGTACCTGGCGCACGAGGCGTGGCCCGAGGCGGTGCGCGCGGCCCGCGACGCGCACACGCGGCTCGCCGCGAGCGACGGCGAGGACCCGGACACCCCGCCGCGCAGCCTGGAGCTGCTGAGCATGATGACCCGGTCCGCGTAGCGGACGGCCCATTCGGGGCCCGTGCCGCATATGGGACCCTGTCCCGCATGAACGCGCGAGCCGCCGCCCCGGCCGACCAGTACGTCCTGACGCTGTCCTGCCCCGACAAGCAGGGCATCGTGCACGCCGTGTCGAGCTACCTGTTCATGACCGGCTGCAACATCGAGGACAGCCAGCAGTTCGGCGACCACGACACGGGACTGTTCTTCATGCGGGTCCACTTCTCGGCGGAGCCGCCCGTCACCGTCGACAAGCTGCGCGCGAGCTTCGCCGCGATCGGCGACGCGTTCCAGATGGACTGGCAGATCCACCGCGCCGAGGAGCGGATGCGGGTCGTCCTCATGGTCAGCCGCTTCGGCCACTGCCTGAACGACCTGCTGTTCCGCGCCGGCATCGGCGCGCTGCCGGTGGACATCGCGGCCGTGGTGTCCAACCACACCGACTTCGCCGAGCTGGTGAAGTCCTACGGCCTGCCCTTCCACCACATCCCGGTGACGAAGGACACCAAGCCGCAGGCCGAGGCGCGGCTGCTGGAGCTGGTGCGCGAGGAGAAGGTCGAGCTGGTCGTCCTCGCCCGGTACATGCAGGTGCTGTCGGACGACCTGTGCAAGCAGCTCAGTGGGCGGATCATCAACATCCACCACTCGTTCCTGCCGAGCTTCAAGGGCGCCAAGCCCTACCACCAGGCCCACGCGCGGGGCGTGAAGCTGATCGGGGCGACCGCGCACTACGTGACCGCCGACCTCGACGAGGGCCCGATCATCGAGCAGGAGGTCGAGCGGGTGGGGCACGACGTCACCCCGGACCAGCTCGTCGCGGTCGGCCGGGACGTGGAGTGCCAGGCGCTCGCGCGTGCCGTGAAGTGGCACGCGGAGCACCGCATCCTGCTGAACGGGCGCCGGACGGTCGTCTTCGCCTGACCCCGGCCCGGTCCCCGGCCGGACTCTGGCCCGAGCCCGAGCCCGAGCCCCGGCGGCGGAGCCGGGCCGTGCGCGTCACATGCGGCTGAGGGACGCCGCCGCGAACAGGACGTCCCTGATGGCCTGCCTGTCGCCGAGCTGGCCCGCCGCCGCGTCCTGCGGGGACACATGGCCCGCGGCCAGCCGGCAGAACTCCACGCCGTCCAGCGCGATGTGCGCCACCTCGTGCCCGGCGGAGCCCACCTCGGCGGGGGAGTCCAGCGGGATCAGCCACTCGCCGCCGCCCGACCCCTCGATCTCCAGCCGCAGACTGCGGCCCGGCCCGCCCGCCGCGACCAGGTGCCGGTGCAACCCGGGCCGCGCGGCCGGCCCGCCCCGGCGGCTCTCCAGCGCCCGCGGCAGCAGCCGCGCCGCCAGATCTATCATCCGGTTCAGATGTCTCGCCGACGGCAGCTCGTACGGATAGTCCACGGCGTGGGCGATGTCCTCCGCGTGCAGCCAGCACTCGAAGGCCCGGTCCAGCATCGCGTCCCGCAGCGGCATCAGGCAGCCGTCGCCGTACGAGACGGGCATCAGGCCCGCGCCGCCGCCGGCGAACGCCACCATCCGCACCAGGTCGTGGCTCTGCGCCCGCCACTGCGCCCGCATCCCGCGCGACGGCGGCACGTGCAGCGCCCGCCAGTACGCCTCCGTGCGCGCCGCGGGTGTCCCCGCCGGCGCGGCGATCCCGTCGAGCGGGTCGTCGAGGCCGAGGGTGGCGGCGACCAGGCCGTCGACCGTCATCAGGTGGGCGATGACCCCGGCGACGGTGGTGCGCCGGTCGCTCTCCCCGCCCTCCTCGTACCAGCGCAGCCGCACGGGCGCCTGCCACTCGGCGTCGCCGAAGTCCTGCAGCAGCGCGTCGAGCCGGGCGGTCTCGGCGTCGTAGGCCGTCGCCCAGTCCGGCACCGGGATGCTCGGCGGGCGCCGCTCCAGGCAGGCCTCCAGGACGCGGGTGCGCAGCGCCGGCTTCAGGTCCAGGCTCTCGGGCCGCTGGAGCAGGCCGACCGCGTCGCGCAGCCGTTCGGCCTCCTCGGCGCAGGCGGCGCACTCGCGCAGGTGCTCCTCGACGACCGCCGCCTCCGCGGCCGAACAGGCGGCCAGCGCCCACGCCCCCAGCAGGGACTTCAGGACGCCGTGGCCGAGGACGAGCGGTGCCGGGTGCCCTGGGCAGGCGGGTTCCGGAGGCAGCGGCCGCCCGCCGTCCTGGACGGAGACGCGGGGCAGGGGGATGCGGGGCCGGCCGGGCGCGGGGCGGCCGTCCTCCCCGGGGCGGCCGTCCCCGGGCCGGGCGGTGCCGGGCCGGGCGGTGCCGGGCCCGCCGGGCTCGCCGGGCTCGGCCCGGGAGGGCCCGCCGCCGCCCGGGAGAAACCCGAGCGGACCGCCCCCGGGCCATCCGTGCCCGGGCCCGTCGGCGTCGGGCCGTCCGTGTCCGGGCTCGTCGGCGGCGGGCTGTGCGTGCTCGGGACCGTCGGCGTCGGGCCGTCCGTGCCCCGGCCCGTCGGTGCCGGACCCGGCATCTCCCGGCCGCCCGTCCCGCGGCTCGCCGTGCTGAGTGGCGTCGGCGCTCTCCTCGGCGTGTCCGCCGTCGGCCGTCGTGTGTTCCCGGTTCTCGCCGTGCTCGTCGTACGCCGCCCCGGAGGGCTCCGTAGCGCTCACGCCGCACCCCCGTACCCGGGCGGCGCGTCCGGGGCCCCGGCGTCGCGGGCGGTGGACAGCAACTGCAGGCCGAGGCGGAGCCTGCGGCGCGCCTCGTCCTCGGTGACGCCGAGGACGACGGCGGTCCGGCGGTAGTCGCGGCGCTGGAAGTACGCCAGCTCCAGCGCGGCGCGCAGCGGGACGGGCATGGACTGCACGATGTAGTCGGCGCGGGCGGCCACGGAGGCCCGGCCCACCCTTCGCTCCAGCTCCTCGGGGCTGTCGGCGCCCGGGCGGGCGAGGGCGGCGGTCTCGGTGTCGCGCAGCCGCTGCACGGCGAGCCGGTGCGTCAGCGCCGCGATCCAGGTGCGCAGCGGGCCCTGCCGGGGGTTGTAGCCGTCGGGGTGCTGCCAGACATGGGTGAACACCTCGCGCGTGACGTGGTCGGCGGCCCGCTCGTCGCCGAGGACGCGGTGGGCGAGGCCGTGCACCAGGGAGGCGAACCGGTCGTAGAGCTCGCCCAGGGCCGCCGCCTCGCCGCGCGCCAGCCGTTGCCGCATCGTGCGGTCCCAGCGGAGCGGCGTCTGCTTCCTCGCCACGCGGCCCCTCACCCCCTGCCCGGCTCCGGTCGCCTGGTCCCTGTCGGCGGCCGGTGTACGCCCGCCCCTCGAATGTAGTCGGCGGGCGCGGCGGAGCACCCCCCTTTGCGGCAATGTGTGCCCTTGGTGGACTGCAGGTGATAGAGGGCCGAGTGTTTCGGGGCATCGGCGCTGGGCAGGCGCGCCCAGAGGAAGCGAAGGAACCGCTTCCGTTCGGTCCGCGGGCGAAGGGCATGGTGGTGGCGTTCACAGTGACCGGTTCCGAGCGCGGCGAATGGGCCGTGCTGCGGGTGTCGGGCGAACTGGACCTGGTGACGTCGCCGGTGCTCCGGCAGGGAGTGCACGACGCCGTGGCCGACGGCAGGCACAGCCTCGTCCTCGACCTCTCCGAGGTCTGGTTCTGCGATTCCAGCGGGGTCGGTGTCCTCGTCGCGACCCGCCGTCTGCTCCGTAGCTGCCGAGGCAGCCTGCGGCTGGTCCTGCCGGCCCGCGGCGCCGCCGACGGCTCCCACGTCAACCGCGTGATGGGCGCGCTCGGCGTCCGCCGCCTGTTCGACGTGTACCCGGACGCGGACGCGGCCGTGGCCTCCGGCGCGGGGCCGCTGCCGGCGTAGCCCGCGCCGGCGCGCGCCCGAACGCGCCGGAGTGTCGGAGCGGAAAATTCCCCGGTCCTGGTGCAAGCGCCCGTTTCCCGCTCCGGTGCGGGCCGCGCCGTCGTACGCTCCGAGCCAGACGACCCACCCCACCCGACGTAAGGCGGCCCCAGAAGACATGGTCAGCAGCGAGTACGAACGCAGGATCGCGGCCCGCTTCGCCACCTTCGACCAGGACGGCAACGGCTACATCGACCGTGCCGACTTCAGCACGGCGGCCAAGGCGCTGCTCGCGGAGTTCGACGTCCCGGCGCGTTCCGACAAGGGCCAGGCGCTGTACATCGGCGCCGAGGCGTTCTGGCAGGGCATGGCCGGCATCGCCGACCGGGACGGCGACCAGCGCATCACGCGCGGGGAGTTCGTGACGGGCGCGGTCAAGCGCCTGCGGGACAACCCCGAGCGGTTCGCCGAGATCGCCCGCCCCTTCCTGCACGCCGCACTCGACCTCGCGGACCACGACGGCGACGGCCGCGCGACCGTGGAGGCCACCGCACGGGTCCTCGGCTGCCTCGGCGTGAGCGACGACGCCGCCGCCCGCGCCGCCGCCGTCCTCGACGCGGACGCCGACGGCACGGTCGGCGAGGCGGACGTCGTGTCGGCCTTCGCCCGCTACTTCACCGTCCCCGAGTAGGACGGGCCCTCGTCCGGTACCGGCCCCGGCGCCGGCCCGCCGCGCTGCCCGGCGCGTCCGGACCGCGCCGTCGCCCGTCACGGAGAGTCAGGAACAACAGGCCTGCCCGGCACGGCTCGTCACGGCCCGGAGCCGGCGACCCGCTCGGGTACCTTGTGGTGAATGCGAGTGGTCCTGCGCGTGCGCCCGGCCGGAGTTGCCCCCGAGGCGGCGCGGAATGCGGTCGTACACCCCGCTTTTCGCGTGCCGGGAGGCTTCGTGGCGGCGCGCATACCCCGCGGGGCGGCGAGTGTCGCACAGTATGCCGCACGCGTACTCCTTCCCGATGGAATATGCCCGAAGCGCTTGTTGGCGTGACTGTACGTCAACCATGCTGTCGTCCCACGGGTTCACGTTCCGTGATCCCTGCCTCTGTCGTGGTTCCGGGCCTGCCGGGCGTGGGCGCGACCGTGGCCCTCGTCAGGCGTGAGCCCAAGTGTCCGCCGGTACGGATGGTGTGAGCGGTGCAGGTCCTTCGAGTGAAGCTGGAGATCCGGCCCGACCCCGCCGAGGTGGCGCGAGCCCGCAAGTGGGCCCGCTCACGTCTCGCCGGGTCGGGCATACAGTCCGACGAGCCGATCGCCGAAACGCTGATCCTGCTCGTCTCTGAGCTGGTCACCAACGCCGTGGTGCACACGGGGTGTCCGGCGGTGCTGTGGCTGTCCATGCGGGGCAGTGCGCTCGGCGGCGTCACCGTCCGGCTGGAGGTGGCCGACCGCGGCGCCGGCGCCCCCGTGCCGCGCTGCCCGGACGGCGACGCGACCGGCGGCCGGGGCCTCGCCCTCGTCGACGGGCTCGCCGACCGGTGGGGCTGGCATCCCGAGGGTGTCGGCAAGCGCGTCTGGTGCGAACTCGACCGCCGTGGACGGGGCCGGGTCCCCGGCACCACGGCCCGCACGGGCGGTGCCGTGCCGTGCGGCGGCGCCCCGGCCCCTGCGCCGCCCCCGGCGTGCGACGGGCTCATGTACGAGCGGCAGACGGTGCAGAGCCGTCAGATGCAGGGGTTCGCGCGCGAGGCGGTCTGAGGGGCGGGGGTGCCGGGCGTCTCCCGGGGCAGGCCGCGCCCGAGGCTCGGCGGGGGTCAGGGGCGCACGGCGGACGTGATGCGTGTTCCGTCCGTCAAGTGGTGCGCCGGGGCCGTGCTTCCGTGCGCGTCCGCCGCAAAAGACGTGTAAGTGACAAATCCACGGACTGGTGTTGACGCCCCATGTCCGTTTGATCACGCTTGGGGCAGCGACTCGCCGTGAGGGGACGGCGAGGGCCTCGGTGACGGAGGTCCTCGGCGAGCGCGGGTCGTGACCCGGCGTCGCCGGTCTCCTCGGGGCCATCGAGGACCGGCCGGGGGGGGCGCCGGAGTCGGTGGCGGCGGGCGAGGCCGTGCTCGGGGCGGACAGCGCCGCGCCGCCGGCCGACGGGGACGGGGAGTCCCCGGACGGGGTGCCGTGCGCCGGCCCCGCATCACGCCGGACGTGCCGCACGCACACCGCTCGCCGTCCACAGGCTGTGGACAGTGGCCGGTGCGGCACCTCCGGCTACGCCC
>DASTDN010000576.1:0-20454 GCA_035710365.1 Streptomyces sp.
CCCGACCCGCCGGAACCGGGATTCTGCGCCTCCGCGCCGGAACTGACCACCCGGGAACGGCAAGTGCTGGACGCCGTGTCCGACGCCATGACGAACCGTCAGATCGCTCGCCGGCTCGGCATCACCGAGGCCACCGTCAAACGGCACCTCTCCAACATCTTCGGCAAGCTGGGCGCGTCCTCCCGGATGGACGCCGTACGCAAGGCCGCCGGGCGCCGCGTCCCCGCCCCGCCCGAACCCTGAGACCCGCCGCGCCCCGCCCGCGCCGTCCGGGTCACCCCCACTCGCCCGCCAGCACCGTCGTGAGCATCGCGGAATTCGCCGCGTACTGGGTCGTCATGAACGCGCGGTAGCCGCCGCGCCGCGCCCTGCGGTCCCCGGGGCCCGTGGCGTCGAGGCGCAGGCACTCCGCCACCACCCACACCGCCCCCGCCGCCAGCGGCACCGTGCCCGGCAGCGCCGCGGGCGCCAGGGCCAGGGAGGCGAGCGGCGCGCCCGCGCCCACCAGCACGGCCCCCGTCACGGCCATCCGCCGGGCCGCACCGGGGCCGCGCAGCGCCGCCAGGGTGCGCCGGCCGCCCACCGCGTCCCCGTAGGTGTCGGCCAGGTCCTTGACCACCGCGCCGACCAGCGCCATCCACGCGGACATCGCCGCCGCGAACACCAGCCCCGTCCGGGTGAGGCCGCCGCCGGACACCGCCGCACCGGCCGCGTAGCCGGACCAGCCCATGGCGAACACCACCGCGGAGCAGGAGACGCTCCACCGCTTCGCGGCCACCGGCGGCGCCGAATACACCCAGCCCAGGACCAGGAACACGGCCGTCCAGCCGAGCAGCCCGCCGCCCGCGGCCAGGCACAGGGCGGTCACCGCCGCGGCGGCGGTGACACGGGCGGCCGCGCGCACCGGGAGGTCGCCCCGCGCGACGGGCCTGCGCGAGGCGTTGGCCCGGTCCTCCGCCACGTCCGTCACCCCGTTGAGCAGGTACACGCAGACCACCGCGCACCACCAAGCCACCGCCCCCACCGCGATCGCGCCCGCCTCCGCCCGCCCGGGGACCGCGAGGGCGGCGCCCGCCGCGAAGCGCAGCAGGAAGACGCCCTGCACCTGCGGGCGGGCCTCCACCACGCACAGCCGGGCGACGTCCGCGGCACGCCCCGCCTCCCCCCACCGGATGGGTCCGCCCGGGGGGCGTCGCGCCTTCGAAGGAAGCATCCGTCTGCATCTCCTCTGCGACCTAAGGCGTACGCCACTACGTCCAACATCGTCATTTGGCGTCACAACAGCAGTCCGTGCCCCGGGCGCTGGGCAAGATCGCCGTGGCACTCGAACCCCCCACCTCACACCCGTGCCGTCCCCCCACCCGGACCTCAAGACGCACCTACGCCCCGCACCCCGAAATCGACACGGACTGCATCCCAGGTGAGTTGCTCATGAACCCGGACGAGAATTTCCCTGCCGATGTCTACGCCTGGATCCTCCAGCGGACGTCAGCCTCCGCCTCGGACATCCAGAAGGCCTTCGACGTATCGTCCTCCCGCGTCAGAAGCGCCCTGCACCACCTCTTCGAGCTGAAACTCGTCGCGTTCCCCGACGACGGCAAGGACCGGTTCGTCGCCATCAGTCCCAGCAAGGCGCACGTGGAGCTGATCGCGCCGCTGGAACGGGAGATACACGACAAACGCAAAGTGCTCTCCGAATTCCAGGACCGGCTGAGCCGCTTCGGGGACGCGTTCGACGCGGTGCGGCGTTCCGGGCTGCGCTCCGAGGCGTCCCTGACGATCCGGGACGGCGAACAACTGGAGCGGCGCCTGGCCGACGCCGCCGCCCGCTGCGCCGCCGAGGTCTGCTTCATGCAGTCGGGCGACGGCGACGACACGTGCCCCGTGCGGCTGGTCGAGCCCCATCTCGCCGCCGTACTGCGGCGCGGGATCGACGTGCGGGTCGTCGCGCCGCACACACTGCGCGCCAGTACGACGGCGCGCACGCTGCTCAGCCGGATCGCGGCGGCGGGCGGCCGGGTCCGGACAACCGACGACCCGCCGGAGAACCTGCTGGTCTTCGACCGGAACACGGCCTTCGCCTTCGCCCCGGACGCCCTGCGGACCTCCCCGGGAGGCGGCGCGGACACCTCCCGGGGACCGGGCGTCACCGTCGTCCACGACCTGGCGACCGTGCAGATCCTCGGCCGCCTGCACGGCCACGTCTGGGAGTCCGGCCTCGCGTACGAGGCCGGCTCCGTGGGGTACGGCGAGTCGTTCGGGGCGGTCCGGCGGGCCATCCTGAAACTGCTGGCGACCGGCCTGAAGGACGAGGTCGTGGCCCGGCGCCTCGGCATGTCCGAGCGGACGTTCCGCCGGCACGTCGCCGCGCTCATGGAGGGGCTCGGCGCGCAGAGCCGCTTCCAGGCGGGTGTGCTGGCCGCCCAGACCGGCCTGGTGGACGACCCGGCCTGGCTGTCGTCGTACGACCGGGCCATGTGAGCCGGGCCCGCGCGCCCGCCGGGGGCCCGGCCGCCCGTGCCGTCGGCGGCGGGCTCAGGGCCTGTCGAGGAACTCGGTGACGACCTTCAGGAGCTCGGCCGGCTTCTCGATCGCCGCGCCGTGCCCGGAGTCCAGCTCGACGTACTCGCTTCCCGGTATCGCGGCCCGGAACTGCTTGGCGTACCG
The DNA here is from genome assembly GCA_035710365.1 of Streptomyces sp. Lineage (GTDB taxonomy): Bacteria > Actinomycetota > Actinomycetes > Streptomycetales > Streptomycetaceae > Streptomyces. Next base: position 2,668 of record DASTDN010000576.1, read on the forward strand.
CACGGGGACGAGCTGGTCGTGGGTCATCCCGACGACGAGTGTGGGCGACCGGATCTTCCCGACGTGACCGGTGATGTCCACGCGGCTCACGAAGTCGATGAGCGCGACCATGCCGTCCGTGGGCGCCAGTCCGGCGCGCAGCCGCAGGCGGTCGGCCGGGTTCATGGAGTCCAGGAACCCGTCGGAGAGCACGTGGAGGAGGGTGTATTCCGCGAAGGCGTTCGCGTCCAGTTCGGCGAGCCGGCGCCAGGTGCGCGCCAGCAGCCGCTGCCACGGGTGGCGGTAGTGCAGGAAGCCGCCCAGCACCACCACGCGGCGGACGAGTTCCGGTGCCCTGGCCGCCGCGGCGGCGGCGACGACCGCGCCGGTGGAGATCCCGAAGAGGTCCACCGGGCCCTTCGCCGCCGCCCTCACCACGCCCAGCACCTGGTCGGCCAGCATGTCGGCGTCCACCTCGCCCTCCGGCAGGGGCGTGAGGTCACTGCCGGAGTACCCGGGCACGAGCACGGTGCGGTGCGGAGTGAACTCCTCCAGCAGTCCGGCGAAACTCGTCTCCGGGTGACCGGTGCCGCCGTGGATGAGGACGATCTCCCGTCCCTGGCCCGCCTTGTAGTAGCCGACCGGGATTCCGGCGACGTCGACGCTGTGCTTCGTCATGCTCAAGGTGCATCTCTCCGTTTCCTCGGACGTGCGGAAGTCCGGCGTGCGGACATTCGGCCGTACGGAAATCCAGGTGTTCGGAAGGCCGGCCGTTCGCTGTGCGGTGCCCTTGTGCGTGGTGCGGTGGCGCGGTGCTACTTCGGCGCGGCGGCCCGCCCCTCACCGGCCTCACCGGCCGTACCGGTCGAGCCGGTCGAGCCGGTCGAGCCGGTCGAGCTGTCGGTGCTTGCGGTGCCGCCGGTGCTGCTTGCGTCGTCGCCGCGCGACAGCCACCAGGTGAGCAGGGCCGCGCACGCCGCGGAGGCCGCGGCGACCGGCAGCGGCAGGGCCGCGGAGCGCGTCAGCAGGACCGCGCCGAGGATGCCGGCCAGGAAGTTGCCCAGGTAGGCGACGGACGTGTTGAGGGAGGTCAGCAGCGGTGCCCCGCCGGGAGAGGCGTAGGCGATGATCCGGTGCTGCTGCGGTCCGATCACCGAGTACGACACGACGCCGCTGAGCGCGGTGGCGATCACCACCAGGACGAAGTGCTCCCGGATCGGCAGCATCAGCAGGAACACCGCGGCGATGCCGAGGGTGGCGCCGAGCACGACCCGGCGCGGGTCGTACCGGTCGGCCAGCGAGCCGGCCGTCAGGTTCCCCGCCGTGGCGGCGACGCCGAACACCAGCAGCAGGAGCGCGAGCCGCGCCTGCTCGCCCTCGACGGCGGGCTCGAAGACGGCGCTCATGTAGGTGAAGGGCAGGAAGATGCCGATGAACGCCAGGAGCGTGACCACCAGGACCCGCAGGACCCGCCGGTCGGTGAGCGGCGCGACGCGCTGCCGCAGGGACGCGCCCGCGTCGAGCCTGACGGGCGGCAGCAGGACGGCGACGACCACCGCGACGACGGCCGCGATCGCGGCGACGAACCAGATGGCCGCCTGCCAGCCCCAGGCCCCGCCGATCAGGGTGCCCAGCGGGGCGCCCAGCACCAGCGCGAGCGTCGCCCCCGCGGTCACCATGGCGATGGCCCGGCCCCGGTGCCGGTCGCCCGCGAGGTGCGCGGCGGTGGCGACGGCGCTCGCCATGTACAGCGCCGCGCCGACGCCCGCGAGCACGCGCGAGGCGAGCACCGGCCCGTACGTGTCCATGGACGCCGTCACGGCGTTGCCCGCCGCGAGCAGCGCGACCCCGGCCACCAGGACCCGGCGCCGCGACCAGGCGCCCGTGACCGCCGCGAGCAAGGGCCCGAGGAGCGCGTACGCGAGGGAGAACAGGCTGACCAGTTGGCCGGCCGCGCCCGCACCGACGTCGAGCGTGCCGCCGATCTCGGGCAGCAGGCCGACGATGATGAACCCGTCGGTCCCCACCACGAACGCCCCGAGCGACAGGACCGCGGTCCGCGCACGCCAGGGGGGCGCGTCCGCGGACGTCTCGTTTTCCGTCACCGCTGTCCTACCTCGCCTTCCTTCGCCGACAGTTTCACCACGCAAGTAAACCAACTCCCGCGTGCGCCACGGGAGTTGTGGCGGGCGCCGTCGCGCGGGCGGTACCGCGACTCACTCCGCCGTGACGGCGCTGACCAGCCAGTTCCGGGGCACTCCGCCCACCTCGCGCGGGGCGACGCCGTAGGGCCAGCGGCCCGCGCCGGCGCCCGGCTCGCCGGGCTGCTTCACGTCCTGGACGGTCCAGCCGTGGCGGGCCAGGAACGCCTCCGGCTCGTCGGTGCCGAACTGCCAGGGCGTGCCGTCCTCGCGCAGGCTGCGCAGGAACGGCTGGGTCAGCGGGTGGCGCAGCAGGGTCCGGCTGGTCATGTCGACGACCAGCCGGCTGCCGGGCGGGCAGGCGCCGAGGACCGTGTCGAGGAGCCGCCCCACCTGCTCCTCGGTGAGGAAGAACAGCAGGCCCTCGGCGATCCACAGGGTGCGTTCGGCCGGGTCGAATCCGGCCGACTTCAGGGCCGCGACCCAGTCCCCCGCGAGGTCCGCGCGGACGGCGACCGTGGGGACCTTCGGGGTGGCGCCGAGCGCGGACAGCCTGGCCTGCTTCTCGTCGAGCAGCGGGCCGTGGTCCACCTCGTAGACGGTGGGGGCGTCGTCGGGCCAGTCGAGGCGGTGGGTGCGGGCGTCCATGCCGCCCGCGAGCAGGACGACCTGGCGGATGCCGGTCTGCCGGAGGACGCTGGCGAGGGCGTCGTCGATGTAGCGGGTGCGGACGGCGATGAAGTCGCCGACCGCCGCTCCCCGGTAGCGGTCGAGGAGTTCGAAGCCCCGGGGTTCGGCCAGGGACTTGGCGTACGCGTCGCGGAACAGGCCGTCCGTCCGTTCGCTCTCCAGCGCACGGGCGGCGGCGGTCCACTGGGCGGTGTAGGAGATGTCGTCCACGCGGGTGTGCCTTCCTAGGGGTGGGGGCGTGACGGATCAGCCGGCCAGGAAGCGCTTCTCGATGGTGGCCAGGGTGCGTACGTCGTTGATGTCGAGGGAGTCGAGGTCGATCTCCACGTCGCCCGCCTCCTGGATGAGGAACACGAAGTCGACGAAGGAGAGCGAGTCGACCAGGCGGCTCTCGATGAGGTCCTCGTCGGGGGCGATGTCGGTCCGGTCCTCGTGCTTGGCGAGGAGCCAGTTCTTGACGGCGTCGATGCGCTTGGGAGCCTGCTCGGTCACGGTGCCACCTCTCTCGGGGCGTCGGGTTGTCTGCGTCGTGCTGCTGCTGGGGGCTCTGCCGGCCCGGTCGTCCCGGCCGGGCCGGCCGCCGCGACCGCCACGGCGTAGGCGCCGTCGTGGGCGAGGCTCACCGAGGGTTCGGGGTCGATGCGGGCGGCCTCGGCCAGGTGCGCGGCCACCCCGGTCAGGTGGACGGCCGGCCAGGTGCCCGCTCCGCCGTCCACATGGATGGAGAGCCACGGCACGGGCCGGTCGCGTGCGTGGAAGAGCTTGAACACGGCCTCCTTGACGGCGAGGAATCCGGCGACGGCACCGGCGTCGAGGCGTCCCTGCCGGGTGCAGGCGTCGAGCTCCTCGGGCCGGAGCATGCGGGCCAGCGCCGGGCGGCGGTCCGGCCGCACGAAGTCCTCGGCGCGGGAGAGGAGGACGATGTCCACCCCGACCCGCACCGGGTCAGGCGGCGCCGGGGGCACCGAGCGCCTGTTCGACCCTGGTCCGTGCCCGATCCGCGTCGCCGTGGCGGTCGACGAGGGCACCGACCCAGCGTTCCATTCCGAAGGCGACACACCCGGTGAAGGCGGGCGTGCCGTCCTCGTCGAGGGTGATCCGGCAGCGCTCGCCGAAGAAGTTGCGGTGCGTGTTGACGGAGGCGATGGCGACGCCGTCGACCTGGAACTCGTACTTGACGGGTTCCAGCCGTTGCAGCAGGGCCCGCGCGCCCCCGCCCTGGAAGAAGGGGTCGGTCGCCGCCCGCACCTCGTACCCGAGGCCGAGGCGGCCGAGGAAGTCCTCGATGCGCTCCCGGAAGCGGGCGATGGTGGCCTGGGTGTGCGCGAACGTCCCGAGCGCCACGATCTCCCGCATCTGGAAGCTGAGCAGGCGGCGCAGCCCGTCGAAGTGGGTCTCCTTGCGAAAACACCGGTTGACGAGGGTGACCAGGGTGTCCGGGGCGACCTGCCGGTCCTGGTACAGCAGGTACGCGCCGAAGCAGGTCGCGGTGGACAGCCCGAGGTGCGGGTCCGTGACCTCGCCGGCCGGGAACCGGCCCCGGTCGGGCCCGGTGACGGGCGTCTCCAGGCCGCCGGCGACGAGCGCGAGGTGCGGGAAGTTCACGTAGAGGTCCAGGCCGGCCAGGTCGGACACCGGGTAGAGGGGCGGCGCGGAGATCTCCGCGGCGCCCGCGTCGGCGCCCCAGCCCCGGAAGGTGTCGTCCAGGAGCCGGAGCAGCGCCGTCTCGGCGGGGCCGAGGAGGGCGAGGCCCTCGGAGATCCGGCTGCCGGCGAACCGGGCGTCACCGGCCGGGGCGTCACCGGTCCGGCCGCCGGTGGTGCGGCCGTCGGCGACGCGGGTCACTGGGCGGCCTCCGGCTTCTCACCGGTCCGGCCGTCGCCCTGCACGATGCCGATCCTGGTCAGGTAGGGCAGCGTCTTGCGGAACACCTGCGCCTCGAACTCGCGCCGCCGCGGCCCGTCGAGCAGCCGACGCCGGACCTCCAGCGCGTTCGGTACGCCGGCGTCCTTGTAGACCTGCGGGTTGTACAGCGTCTCGAAGCTGTACGTCATGTAGCGCTTCAGGTAGTCGCTCACCTGGTCGAGTTCCTGCCGGGTGGCCCGCTCGCGGAAACTCTCGAAGAGGACCTTCACCAGTTCCCGGCCGAACGCGATGTGCCGGGACTCGTCCTGGTGGTGAATGCGGTTGATCTGCCGGATGGTGTCGTTCAGCCGCTCGTCGGAGCCCATCCTGACGTTGAAGTGGTCGACGAGTTCCTCGAAGATGAGGATGCGCGCGAAGACGAGCAGGCTCGCCGCGTTGCCCGGCGGCACGGTCTCGGCCCCGCCCCGCAACTGCTTGTAGATCTTGTGGCCGTAGCGCTGGCAGAACTCCGCGAAGAACCACATGTGTTCGTTCTCCTCACCGATGAAATGGTGGAAGAACTCCGAGGTCCGGGTGAAGTCGTCGGTGTGGATGCGCTGGGTGACCTCGATGAGCAGTTCACGGATTCCGTGGACGTTCAGGCTGTAGAAATTGACGCTTTCGTACTTGGACAGCGCGTAGAGCTGTTCCTCGGTCAGTTCCGCGGCGATGTCCGTGCCGTACGTCGTGGTCAGTTCGGGGCTCATCCACCACATGCTCTGAGGCAGGGTGTCCGGCCACTGGAACATCTGGTACGGGTTGTAGTAGTCCTCGACCGACATCGAACTCAGCCGGTCGAGAATGCCGAGCAGGCGCGGGTTCTCGCCAATGAGGGTGTCCGCCATGGAAAAGCCCCAATCGTCTCGCGTGGCGTGCCGGTTTGTGGTGCTTCAGCGGTTCGGGGTGCCGGTGCCCGTGCCGGTGTCCCCGGGGGTCCTCCCGCGCACCGACTCGACGGCCAGCCGCCCGAGCCGGCCGGAGCGGTCGTCGGTCTTCGTGTACTGGTCGAGCCGGTGGTTCAGCTGCGTCGACGTGTAGGCGAACGCCAGCCGGTGCCGCGGGACGGCGAAGACCAGGGCGCAGTCCTGCCCGTAGTGGCCGAACGACTCCACGTCCGGGCCGGCCTGCGGCAGGTAGCGGTCGGGCAGCATGAAGCCCTGCGCGTAGGCCCGTTCACGGGCGAAGACCCGGTCCGTGCCGCGCCGCTGGAGGCGGGTGGCGCGGCGCAGCGTGTCCTCGTTCCACAGGCGCACCCCGTTGACGGGCCCGAGGGTCGCGGCGAGGATCCTGGCCAGCGGCCCGGCGGTGGAGACGGCGTTGCAGCCGGGGATCTCCGCGCCGAGATAGCGCAGGGTCCGCTCCGCGTTCAGCAGGTTCGGGTTCATCTGGGAGCGGCTGAGCAGGGAGGACCTGTCGCCCAGGAGGTGGATGATCTCGGCGGCGGTGCCCGCTCCGGTGCCGGTGCCGCCTGTACCGGAGGCCGTTTCCCGGAACGGTACGAAGCGCGCGAACTCCTCCGAGCCGATGCCGATGTGCACGTCGGCGCCGAGCGGCTTGCGGAATTCCTCCCCGAACAGCTCGTCCACCGTTTTCCCGGTGGCCCGCCGCAGGTATTCGCCGATGCCCCAGCCGAACGTCAGGTCGTGATAGCCGTGTTCGGTTCCCGGTTCCCAGTAGGGGCGCTGCGCGGCGAGTGCCTCGACCGCCGGATACCAGTCGAGCACGTCGTCCACGGACAGCCGCCGGTCCACGCCGATCAGTCCGGCCTGGTGGCTGAGGAAGGTGGCCGGGGTGAGGGATTCCTTGCCGCCCGCCGCGAACTGCGGCCAGATCTCGGCCATCGGCCGGCCGATGTCGACGACTCCCCGCTCGTGCAGGGCGTGCACGATGACGGACAGCAGGGCCTTGCTGACCGAGCGGATGTTCTGGAGCCGGTCGGGCCGCTGTCCCCGGGACCGCAGCAGGAGCCGTTCCTCGCCGTCCACGTAGACGCAGAGTTCGGCGTCCGAGTCGGAGCCGTCGCGGTGCATGCGGTCGAACTCGTGGACCAGCGGCAGGAATTCCTCCGTCGCCGCTCCGGTGACGTGTTCCGCGTACACGGAGCCGGCGGTCTTCTCGTTCCCCACGGTCATTTTCATGTCAGTCCCGTTTCTCCGCGGGCCGTGCCTGCGCGACGCCGGCCGCCGTCTTCTCCGTGGCGGTCCTCTCCGCCAGGCGTTTCTCGATGTCGGTGGCGAGCGCGCCGACGCTCGGCCTGTCGAAGCAGAGGGAGGCCGGGAGCGGAATTCCCAGCAGCCGCTGGAGTTTGTTCCTGATGGTGAGCGCGTTGAGGGAGTCCATCCCCGCCTGCGTGAGATCGAGGCCGTCCAGTTCCCCGGCGGCGTACCCCAGCACCCGGGCCACCACCTCCCGGCAGCGGGCCAGGACGTCGGCGGGGGACGCCGGTGCCGGGGAGCCGTCCTCGGCGGGCGGGGGCCCGGCGGGCTCGCCGGTCACTCCCCGCAGCACGGGGTTCGACGCCAGGTGGTGCTCCGGGTCGAGGTCCGTCCACCGGGTGGGCAGGACGGCGACCTGGCCCGAGGGCCAGCCCGCCATCGCGGCCCGGACCGCCGGACGCCCCTCGGCGCTGCTGATCGTGCCGATGCCCTGTTCCTCCAGGCCGCGCAGGAAGTCGTCGTTCCCGGCGAGGACACCGACGTCCGACCAGGACCCCAGGTCCAGCGAGAGACCCGGCAGGCCCATCGAGCGGCGGTGGCCCGCCAGCGCGTCGAGGAACGTACTGGCCGCGGCGTGACCGGCCTGCCCCGGGTTGCCGAACAGGCCGCCGTAGGAGGAGGTCATGACGAAGAGGTCCAGTTCGGGCGCGTACCGGGCGGCGCACTGGTGGAGGTTCCAGGCGCCCTGCGCCTTCGGCCCCAGTACGCGGGCCATCCGGCTCCACTCGGTACGGTCGATGATCGCGTCGTCGATGACGCCCGCCGCGTGGACGACGCCCCGCACGGCCCGGCCCGAGGCGGCCAGCTCCGCGAACAGCCGGTCGACGCGCGCCCGTGAGGCGACGTCCACGGCCTCGGTGCGGATCTCCGCGCCGGACTCCCGCCGCAGCCGCTCCACCCGCTCGGCGCGTTCCCCCTCGGCCGCCCGCCGCCCGCACAGGACGAGCCGCCGGGCGCCCAGTTCCAGCAGCGCCCGCGCGCACTCCAGGCCCACGCCGGAGAGACCGCCGACGACGACGTACCAGCCGTCGGGGTGGACGGGCACCCGGGCGGCGCCGCCCGCGCCGTCCCCGGGGGCGGCGGGGCGCAGCAGGGGCAGCAGGACGCGGTCGCCGCGCAGCGCCACCTCGGCGTCGGCGCCCGGTGCCCGGACCGGTGCCGAGGTGAGCGCGGCGGCCAGCCGTGCGGCCGTCTCGGGCCAGCGCTGCCGGGTGCCCGCCGCGTCGAGGTCGACGAGGAGGTGGCGCACGGTCGGGAACTCGGTCCGGGCGGTCCGCGCGATGCCGACGACCGCGCCCTGCGCGGGGACCACGTCGTCCGAGGTGAGTACGCGGTGCGCACCCGAGGTGACGGTGCAGACGGTGACGTCGGGCAGGTTCGCCGCGGAGACCGCCTGGAAGACCCGGAGCGTGGCCATGCCGCCGGCGGCGACCACGTCCTCGGACACGTCCCCGGTGGCGGGCGGCAGACCGGCGAGGTCGGCGTGGCGCCTGCGCAGGGCCGGTACGGCGTTGACGACGGCCGTGGGCCGGTACGCGGTGATCGCCCGCGCGACGGCGGCCGCCGCCTCGGCGTCCGCGGCCCCGGCTGCGAGGACGTGCAGCCGGACGTCGGCGCCGCGCCGCTCCAGCTCCCTCGCCAGCGCCGTGCCCGACTGCTCGGAGTCGGCGAGGAGCAGGAACCGCTCGTCCGTCGTGCCCGGCGCGGGCGGCGCCGTGCCGGGTGCGGGCGACGCCTCGCCGGGTGCGGGGGCGTCGGTCCACGTGACCACGTAGTGGCCGGTGCCGCCGCTGTGCCGCGGGTGGCCGTCCGGACCGGCCTCGGCCGGGTCGAGCGCGCCCATCGAGTCGCTGTCGACGCCGGTGCCGTCGGCCGCGGTTCCGGCCGGCCGGGCCGGCGCGACCCAGTGGCGGGTGCGCTGGAAGGGGTAGGTGGGCAGGCCGACGATCCGGCCGCCCGGGGAGACGGCCGCCCAGTCCACCGGCAGTCCGGCCGCGTACGCCCCGGCCAGGGCCAGCCGCGTGGACGTGACGTCGTCCCGTTCCCAGCGCAGCGCCTCCAGGTACGCCGGCTCGCTCCCGGTGTCCGCCGCACTCTCGCCCAGCGTCAACTGGGCCAGGTTGACGAGCGTGCCGGCCAGCCCCATCTCCAGGAAGACGCCGGGGGCGGCGTGGGCGGCGGCCGCGCGCACGGCTTCGAGGAACCGCACGGGCCGGCGAAGCTGCCGCCGCCAGTACCCGGACGTCGCCATGTCGGCGCCGATCACGTCCCCGGTGAGCGTGGAGACGACCGTGCGGGTGGGCGGGCGCAGGTCCACGGAGTCGAGGACGGCCGTGTAGCTGTCCAGGACGGCGTCCATGTGCGCCGAGTGGGCGGCGCGGCCGATCCGCAGCCTCCGGCAGGTGAGGCCGCGCTTCTCCGCCTCGTCGAGGACGCGTCGCAGCGCGTCGCGGTCGCCGGAGATCACCGTGCGGTCCGGGGCGTTGACCGCCGCGAGGTCGACGCCGTCGACGCCCCGCATCAGGTCGAGCACCTCCCGCTCCCCGGCGAACACCGCCGCCATCGCACCGGACTCGGGCAGCGTGCCGAGCAGCTTCGCGCGCTCGCTCACGAGGTACAGCCCGGTCTCGAAGTCGAACACGCCCGCCGTGTGCGCCGCCGCGTACTCGCCCAGGCTGTGGCCCACGCACACGTCCGGCACGATGCCCCAGCCCTGCCAAAGCCTCGCCAGCGCGACCTGAAGCGTGTAGACGACGGGCTGCGCCATCCGGATGTCCTCGACGGGCATGCCGCGGCGCGCCTCGTCCTGGTAGAGGAACTCCGTCAGCCGGTGACCGGTGTACTTGTGGAAGTCCGGGTCGACGCCCTGGAGGAAGTCCCGGAACACGGGCTCCGACCGGTACAGGTCGCGGCACGCCTCCAGGTATTCGGCGCCCTGCCCGGAGAACAGCATGGTCAGCCGGGGCGGCGCACCGCCGGGTGCCGTCCCGGTGGCGAGGCCGATCTCCCCGTCGAACCGGTCGGACACGTCGTCCTGGCCGTCCGCCACGGCGTCGAGGAGCGCGGCGAGCGTCGTTGCGTCCGCGCCGACGACCGCCGCCCGGTGGGCGAAGTGCCGCCGCCCGACGGCCAGGCTGTGCGCCACGTCGGAGATCTCCGGCGCGGTGTCCCCGCGCAGCGTCCCGCCGATCCGGGCCGCCAGTTCGCGCAGCGCGGACGGTGTCTGGCCGGACACCGGCAGCACCAGGGCCCGGGAGGCGGGCGTGTCCCGCACGGGCGCGGGCGGGCCGTCCGGCGCGGGTGCCTCCTCCAGCACCGCGTGGGCGTTCGTCCCGCCGAGCCCGAAGGCGCTGACCCCGGCGCGGCGCGGCCCGCCCCGCTCCGGGCGGTCCCAGTCCGTGGTCCGCGTCTGCACGTAGAACGGCGAACCGTCGAAGTCGATCGCCGGGTTGGGTTCCTCGAAGTGCAGGGAGGCCGGAAGCCTGCGGTGCCACAGGCAGAGGGCGGCCTTGATGACACCGGCGATGCCGCCGGCCCAGCTCAGGTGCCCGATGTTCGTCTTGACCGACCCCAGGGCGCAGGACCTCGGGGGCGCGCCCCGGAACGCCTCGGTCAGCGCCATGACCTCGATGGGGTCGCCGGTCGGCGTCGCGGTGCCGTGGGCCTCGACGTAGGAGACGGAGGCGGGTTCCACGTCGGCGGCGGCGAGCGCCTGGCGGATCACCGCGGCCTGTCCCGCGACGCTGGGCGTGCTGAAGCCCGGTTTCCCCGCGCCGTCGTTGTTGACGGCCGTGCCCCGGACGACCGCGTACACCCGGTCGTTGTCGGCCAGCGCCCGGTCCAGGGGCTTCAGCAGGACGGCACCGACGCCGCTGCCGAAGACCGTCCCGGTGGCGCGGGCGTCGAAGGTGCGGCAGTGCCCGTCCTGCGACATGACCAGCCCCGGTTCCGGCTGGTAGCCGTCGATCTGCGGGACCGGTACGTGCGCCCCGCCGGCCAGGGCCATGTCGCACTCGCCCGCCAGCAGGGCCTGGCACGCCAGGTGCAGGGCGTAGAGCGAGGTGGCGCAGGCCGCCTGGACGTTGACGCTGGGCCCGCCGAGGTCGAGTTTGTACGCCACCCTGCTCGCCAGGTAGTCCCGTTCGGCGGCCATGGCCAGTTGCAGGTCGGCGGTGGAGTCCAGGTAGTTCGGCAGGGGCCGGCTCGCCTGTCCGCTGAGGTGGTGCATCAGGTACAGGCTCGTGCCGCACCCGCCGTAGACGCCGACGTCGCGCATCCGCCGCTGCCCCGCCGCGGCGCCGTCCTCCAGCGCCTCCCAGCAGACCTCCAGGAACAGCCGGTGCTGCGGGTCGAGGAGGGCGGCCTCGCGCGGGCTGCAGCCGAAGAACCGGGCGTCGAATCCGTCGATGCCGTCCAGGGTGGAACGGGCGCGCAGCCACGTGCCGGAGCCCGCGCCGTCCCCGTCCCGTCCGTCCGCTCCGGCCTCTCGGTCCGTCCCGTCCTCTACAGTGACCGACTCCACTCCGTCGATCAGGTTCTGCCAGAACTGTGCCGGGGTGTCCGCGTCCGGGAACCGGCACGCCATGCCGATGATCGCCACGTACTGCGAGTGGTCCGGACCGTACTCGTCCGTCGTCGCCCGCGGTAATTCCTCCGGACCGGCGTTTTCGCTGAGGTCGCGCTGACTCACGTGTCGCATCCTCGCCTTCTGTGTCATTGCCACGGCTATTTCGCCCTACGGGCCAGCCGACGGCGCTCCGCCGCACTCAGCGGGGCGTGCCGGCCGGCAGCCGAACGGGCGGATTCACCGCGGGACGAAGGGGGACTTGCGGGAGATTCGGGAAAAGCACCCGGGGATGTTCCCGAGGAAATACCCGACAGCGTTTCGGAGGGCCTCGCCGCGGATGTCGCCGAGGACGAGTCCTGAGACGTCCTGCCCGGCGTTTCGCCCGCCCTGATCCGCTCGGCCAACGCGAGGACCGTCGGGTACTGATACATCTCCACGAGTTTCAGCCGGGCACCGGGAAAACGCTCGCGGAGCCGGGTGTAGACCGAGCCGAGCAGTACGGAGTTCCCGCCGAGGTCGAAGAAGTACCCGCTTTCGCCGACCGTCACCTCCGTGCCGAGGACCGCCCCCCACACCTCGGCGACGGCCTGGGCGTAACCCTCGGCGGGCGGCCGTGTTCCCTCCGCCTCCCGGGGCTGCGCCGACGATTCGGTCTCCGCTTCCAGAAGCGTGCGCTCCAGGGCCTTCCGGTCGAGTTTCCCGGTGGTGCCGATCGGCATTTCCGGGACGATCCGCACCGTTCCCGGCACCGCGTACGGCGGCAGCACTCTGCTGATCTCGGCGATCACCCCGGCCCCGGACACCCCGGGCGGCCGGCCCGGGGTGTCCGGGGTGTCCGGGGCCCCGGGCGGCCCGCCCGGTCCGCGGTTCGCGTCCGCTCCGGGCAGGGCCGCCGCGACCAGCCCGACGACCCGGCCGCTCGGGTCCCGCACCGGGAACGCCGCGGCCTCCCCGACACCCTCGACGGCGCGGATCGCCGCCTCCACCTCCCCGAGTTCGACGCGGAAGCCGCGTACCTTGACCTGGCTGTCGACACGCCCCCGGTAGCGCACGGTCAGGTCCGCGTCGACGCTGGCCAGGTCCCCTGTGCGGTACCAGCGCCGCCGGTCCTCCCCCTCGCCCAGCACGGGGAACTTCCGGGCCGTCAGCTCCTCGTCACCGAGGTACCCCCTGGCCAGCCCCGGCCCGCCGATCAGCAGCTCCCCAGGAGTTCCGGGCGGACACACGCGCCCGTCCTCAGCGACGACACGCAGTTCCACGCCGCGCAGGGGCCGCCCGACGGGCACCTGCCCGGTGTCGGCGGCGGAGCACGCGTGCAACGTGGTGTACACGGTGGTCTCCGTGGGCCCGTACCCGTTGAAGACGTGCGGCACCGGCCCGATCCGGGCGACCAGTTCGGGCTGGACGATCTCGCCGCCCATCACCAGGACGCGGAGCCCGCGGATCGCGGCGGCGAGCGCCGGGTCCTGAAGCATCAGTTGCACGAGGGACGGAGTCGACTGGAAGTGCGTCACCCGGCCGCTGGTCAGGACCCCGGTCAGGAACTCGGCACCCTCCCTGGACCTCCCGGCCAGCGAGTCGATGTCGGCGATCACCAGCGGGATGCCCCTGGTCAGCGGCCAGAACAGGTCCACGACCGACATGTCGAAGCACACGTTCGCAGCGGCCAGCCAGCACTCCTGCGACGGCCGGCCCGACCGTGGCAGCACCTCGTCCAGAGCCGCGAAGAGATGACTCACGCTGCCGTGCTCCACCGCGACCCCTTTCGGGTTGCCGGTGGACCCCGACGTGTAAATGATGTACGCGAGATCGGAACCGCCCGGCTCGACCACCCCGCGTTCCACGGGATCAGGGGAGCCGGGGGAACCAGGGGATTCGGAATCAGGGGAAGCAAGGGAATCAGGCAATTCCGCGAGCTCCGGGGCGTTCGGGAAACCCAGGGAATCCGTGGAACCCGCGGAATCCGTAGAATGCGTGGAATCCGTAGAATGCGTGGAATCCGTAGAATCCGGAGAGAGGGCAGCCCGGTACTCCGAACTGTCCGCCACCTCCACCGTCGTGTACGGCAGCGACGCGAACCTCTTCGCCGTCACCTCGTCGACCACCACGCACTCCGCCTCGGCCCCCTCGACGACCGACGCGATACGACTGTCGGGGAAGTGCGGGTCGATCGGCACGTACGGGGCGCCGATTCCCATGATTCCCAGCATCGCCGCCAGCCGGGACACCGTGGGCGACATGCACAATGCGACGGGGCGGCCCGGCCGGCACCCTCGCGCTCGCAGCAGCCGCGCCACGGCCTCCGTACGCCGCCACAACTCCGCGTACGAAACGGATTCCGCCGCGTCCGACACCGACACCACGTCCGGCGATTCGCTCGCGAACCTGCGGAACCGGCCGACAATCGACTCGGCCGTCACGTCTTCACGATTCACCGGACTCACAGCGCGTCTCCCACGATTGACAATTCGGAGCAGGCACGGAATTCACCGGAGGCAACTCACCGCATTCGGCGGCAAGACAAAGCTAGGCAGGGAAACGGACGGGTTCAATGCCCGCAAGCGGCCAGACCGGTTCCGGTCAGTGCGTAAACAGGTACCTGGGTCACACCGCTCCCCGACGACCGGCCGTCCCCACCCCGCCCGACGGCCACCACGTCCGCCGCGCCCCCTCTCCCCCACCACCGCCGGACCGCAGCACACTCGGCCCGCGGCCAGAGCCGTCGACGCCGGGCAGGGGGACGGCACGACATGTCATGCGCGGCCCGTGTGGCGTGACGCGTCGTGGCGTGGCGTGGCGTGGCGTACGGGACTGTCGTCGGTCGGACGCGGACGGATGGCTGCGGCTTGCGGTCGATCAGGAGGTACGCCCCCCGGAGGGGAGACCGAACGTCACGCACGGACGCTCTTCAGGGGACCGGTGCCGATGACTGCGGCGGCGGGCGGGGAGCACGCAGGTCCAGAGGAAAGGCTGGACGGCCGACAGCGGGCAGCGGGGAGCGGAAAGGGCCGAGCGACCTGACAGGACTGCCCGGATCGACCCGACCCGCGCCTTGTCGAAGATCGACGGAGCGGGGATCGGGACAGGTAAAGGAAGCCGGGCGGAAGCTGTGCCAGAGGAATGCGGGACCGGGGGCAGGAAGCCACACGAGTGCCGCGCCGGACGGGCGAGCCAGTGGGGCGCGCGGCCAGACAGGCGCGGGACCACCCGAGAGCGGGACCATTCGGGAGCGGGACCCCCGAGCGCGGCTCCACCCGGGCGCAAGTCCGGGCGGGCGCAGGTCCGGAAGGGTGCAGCCGGGACAGCGCAGCCCGCGGGATGCCGGTCAGAACCGGGGCCGGTCGATACCGGCCCCGGCCCCGGCGCCCGCATCCCCGACTCACACTGCTTCGGCGGCTCCGGCGACGCACACCGACCGCCCGGGCTCGTCCCAGAACGGATGGGCTCGCCCCAGAACGCGGACGGACGCGGCCGGGCGGCAGCCGCGCCCGGAAGAACGACGCCATCCACGAGGTGCGTGCACCGCCCGGCCCGGCCCACGCACCGCATGCACGCACCCCGGCCCCGGGCCGGGCGTCGCGCCGGTTGCCCGGCGCGACGGAGCCGGTCAGCCCTTGCCGGGCCGCGCCGGGCCGGAGGCCCCGGCCTCCCGGGACGAGGCACCCTCGGAGGAGGCGCCCCGGGCGGCAGCGCCGGCACTCTCGGTGCCGCCGTCACCGTCGGCCCTGCCGCCGTTGCCGTGTCCGCCGTCGCTGTCCGCCGGGTCCGCCGGTTCCGCGAAGTCGACCTTCCCCATGTGCCGGTGCATCGACCTCATCAGGGCCCACACCGCCAACGCCATCGCCGCGAACACGATGAACCCCAGGACTCCGGGGGTCACCTTGTCCTCGTCCACCTCCTTGGCGAGTACCACGAGGTGCGTCATTGCCTGGCTTGCGCTTGCGCTCATGTCAGGCATTGTCGCGGATGCCCGCGAAGAGGTCGTCCTCGGGGAGGGAGGTCGCGACGAGGGACTTCGCGAGCTCGTACTCCTCCGTGGGCCAGACCTCCTTCTGGAGCTCCATCGGCACCCGGAACCAGCCCCCGTCGGGGTCGATCTGCGTGGCGTGCGCGATCAGCGCCTTGTCCCGGATCTCGAAGAAGTCGGCGCACGGCACATGCGTGGTGATCGTCCGTTCCACGCGCTCGAACTCGTTCCACCGCTTGAGCCAGTCCCCGTAGGGCGACTCCAGCCCGCGGTCCAGCATCGCCTGGTGCAGCGCCTCGGTGCGGGGACGGTTGAAGCCCTGGTTGTAGTACACCTTCAGCGGCTGGTACACCGGCCCGAACTCGGCCTCCGGGTACTTCTCCGTGTCGGCCGCGCCCTCGAAGGCCACCATCGTGATCTTGTGGGTCATGATGTGGTCGGGGTGCGGGTAGCCGCCGTTCTCGTCGTACGTGGTGATCACCTGGGGGCGGAAGGAACGGATCTGCTTCACCAGCTCACCGGCCGCCTTGTCGACGTCCTCCAGTCCGAAGCAGCCCTCGGGAAGCGGCGGCAGCGGGTCGCCCTCCGGCAGCCCGGAGTCGACGAAACCGAGCCACTCCTGCTTCACGCCGAGGATCTCGCGCGCCTCGTCCATCTCCTTCCTGCGCACCTCGTGGATGTTCTCCTCGATGTACTTGTCGCCCTGCAGCTTGGGATTGAGGATGGAGCCGCGCTCCCCGCCCGTGCAGGTCACGACCAGTACGTCCACCCCCTCGGACACGTACTTCGCCATGGTGGCCGCGCCCTTGCTCGACTCGTCGTCGGGGTGGGCGTGGACGGCCATCAGTCGCAGCTGGTCAGTCAAGACACAAATCCTCAGTCAGTCGGCGCCCGGTGTGCGTCGGCGCATCCAAAGGGTGCCGTCCCGCGGAGTCGTCCTTGAGGGGCGGCGGTCGGGCGGCAGATGGAAGACTTCTATAGTGACCGAATCGACGGGTGAATAATTCCGGGGCCGGACTCCGGGGCCCCTATCGGGACAACTGTCCCGTTCCTGCCGAGAGGACGACCATGAGCACGGCGAGCACGCGACCGCCCGAGGGCCGTTACGGACGCGCCTCGGCCGAGCGCGACGACCGCACGCTCAAGATCGTCGGAGCCGTTCTCGGCGCGGCACTGCTCGCCCTGATCGGCTACTTCGCCTACCACTACGTGGCCCAGAACAAGATCAGCGCGGAAGTGATCGAGTTCGACACCACGAAGAACGCCGTGAAGGTGCACCTGGAGGTCCGCAAGGACGCCGGCGCGAGCGGCTACTGCACCGTGCGGTCCCAGGCGGAGAACGGCGCCGAGGTCGGCCGCGCGGACTTCCGCTTCGAGGGCGACGCCACGCGGATCGACCGGGTCGTCACCCTCCGTACGACGTCACCGGGTACGACCGCCGAACTGCTCGGCTGCCACGCCGACTAGACCGGCCCGGACCGGCCATTCTTCGGCCGCCGTCACTCCCCGTGCCCCCGGCCTTCCCGCCGCCGGCCGCCCCACGCCGGAGCCGGAACTTCCGCCGCCGGGCCGCTTCCTGGCCGGCCCCCCGCCCGCCGTCGGGACGTCGCTCGGAATCCGCAGGCGCCGACCTGCGTTGACGTGATTCTGATCGCTTATGTCCTCCCCCTTTGGGCATTGAATTGTTAGGCTCGTGGTTTCGCCCTTCCATGGAGGAACATTCTTCTGGGTAGGGCGATGCTTTGTATTCCCAGTACCTACGAGGAGCACCTGTGACCCAGACCAGCGAGAACGTCACCTGGCTGACCCAGGAGGCGTACAACAAGCTCAAGGACGAGCTTGAGTACCTTACTGGTCCCGCGCGCACGGAGATCGCCGCCAAGATCGCCGCTGCGCGTGAGGAGGGCGACCTGCGTGAGAACGGCGGGTACCACGCGGCCAAGGAAGAGCAGGGCAAGCAGGAGCTCCGCGTGCGGCAGCTCACCCAGCTCCTCGAAAACGCCAAGGTCGGTGAGGCTCCGGCCGCCAACGGCACCGTCGCCCCCGGCATGGTCGTCACCATCGCCTTCGACGGCGACGAGGACGACACGCTGACCTTCCTGCTCGCCTCCCGCGAGTACGCCAGCGCCGACATCGAGACGTACTCTCCGCAGTCGCCGCTGGGCACCGGTGTGATCGGCCACAAGGTCGGCGAGGACGCCCAGTACGAGCTGCCGAACGGCAAGAAGGCGTCGGTGCGGATCCTCAAGGCCGAGCCGTACGAGAGCTGAGCCCTCTCTCCGGCCTCCCGGGTCGTGCCCCCGGCGCCCGCGCGCGCCGGGG